>NZ_BAAADB010000012.1 GCF_039522025.1 Deinococcus depolymerans
GACTGGCCTGTTCTCACATCTCTTCGCCTGTCATGCTTCCCGCCTCGCTTGAGGCTCAGAAAAGATACAGGCCCCAGCTGAATCTGTCAACACCCCACTCCAGAGACTCGCTTGAGACTCCTGTGCAAGTGGGAAGCGAGGAGCGGGAAGCGGCTGGCCCCGGCATCAGGAACACGTCCCGCGAACGCCAGAACCCATCGCCCCGACCCGCCTCTTCCCCACCCAGGGCCGGCCACCTCGCCCACATTCCACTCCCTGGGTTCTCCTCCCCCTGCCTGCTGGGTATCCTCCGTATACTGTTCTCTTGGTATACGAACCCGCCCCCCGCTCAACGGGCCGCGGCGGAAGGGAGGCACGTCCATGCAGGAACTACTGGAAAAACTGGCGTCGCTCCGGGAGTACCTTTGACATTCCCGGCAAAGCACGCAGACTGAACGAACTGGACCGCGAACTCAGCGATCCGGAACTGTGGAACAACGCAGGCCGCGCCCGCCAGGTCACGCAGGAGGCCGGGACGGTCCGCCGGATCGTCGAGGGCTACACCAGCCTGGAATCCGACGCGCAGGGCCTGAGCGAGATGCTGGAAATGGCGGACGCCGACGAGCGGGAAATGCTCGCCGAGGAACAGCAGAGCATCCAGAAGCGCGTGGACGACCTGTACCGCGAGACGCTGTTCACCATGAAGCACGCCGAGACGTCCGCCATCGTGCGCGTCAAGAGCGGCGCGGGCGGCACGGAAAGCATGGACTGGGCCGGAATGCTGACCCGCATGTTCATGCGCTGGGCCGAGCGGCGCGGTTACAAGGTCGACCTGATCGATCAGGTGGACGGCGAGCAGGCGGGCGTGATCAGCAGCGAGTTCATCATTCGCGGTGACAAGGCCTTCGGCATGATGCTGCCCGAGCATGGCGTTCACCGCCTGGTGCGCGTGTCGCCGTTCGACAGCAATAACCGCCGCCACACCTCGTTCGCGTCGGTGGACGTGGTGCCGGAAGTGCCGGAAGAAGAGATCAACATTCACATCCCGGACAGCGACCTGCGCCGCGACGTGTTCCGTTCGCAGGGTGCCGGCGGCCAGGGCGTGAACACGACCGACTCGGCCGTGCGCCTGACCCACCTGCCGACCGGTCTGGCCGTGGCGTCGCAGCAGACCCGTTCGCAGATCAAGAACCACGAGATCGCCCTGCAGATCCTCAAGCAGCGTCTGTACGACATCGAGGTCAAGAAACGCGAGGACGAGGAAGCCAAGGCGCGGGGCGAGCAGAAGAAGATCGAGTGGGGCTCGCAGATCCGCTCGTACGTGCTGGACAAGCAGTACATCAAGGACCACCGCACGGGCGTCATGAAGCACAACCCGGCCGACGTGCTCGACGGTGACCTCGACGACCTGATGTGGGCGGGCCTGGAATGGCTGGCCGGCAAGCGCGTCGCCGAGGAGAGCGGCGACGACGAGTAATACGGACTGCCGTTTGTTTCGTTGACAGATCGGAACACCACCGATCTGTCAACGCCACGTCCGGAACCCGCCCAGCTCCTCCTCTGCGGAGCAGCTCTCCGAGTCGCATCCGCTCGGATTGAACCGCTTTACAAGCCATTCAATCGGAGTCCGTATCATACGGACGGCCGTCCGCTTCGCCCTCCACCCGCAACGACACCGGGTTACCAGCGCCGCGCCCGGCCGTCCGCAGCGTCCGCCGGCTGACCCCGCCGACTGACCGCACCCCGATCCGCGGATCGGGGTGCCCCCTTTCTGGGGCGGTGGGGGGATGTCACGCGGACGGCCGGCCGAGGCGGTCCGGATTTCATACAACGTTCAGGCAGTTTTTATGTCAGCCTCAGATCAGCGCCGCGCGTTTACCCTGTAGACAGCGGAAGGCCGCGTCAAGCATGACGCGGCGCAGCCCGGTCCTCTTTTCCTGTGAGCCTCCCCCCCATGCCTGATCAGAACACCCTGTCCACCTACACCCTGCACCGTGTGATCGGTCGCGGGAACACGTCGCTCGTGCGGCTCGCCACCGACAGCCGGGGGCAGCAGGTCGCCGTGAAGATCCCGCACGCCGAGACGCTGGCCGTCCAGGACTCCGCGGAACTGTTCGGGAACGAGGTCCGCCTGACCCTGCAGTTCCGTCATCCTCACCTCGTGCAGGGCTTCGGCGGCACGCCTTTCGGGCCCCAGGCGTTCCTGGCCGTGCAGTTCTACCCGGGCGGCGCGCTCAGCGAGCAGCTGCAGCGGGACGGTACGCCGCTGTCCATGAACGGCGCGCTGCGGATCCTGGCGGACGTGGCGTCGGCCCTGTCGTACCTTCACCACCTGGGCGCGGTGCATCAGGACGTGAAAACGCAGAATGTGTACGTGAACAGCGAGGGCCGCGCCGCCCTGGGCGACCTGGGCAACACATACTTCATCGCGCAGGGCGGCAAGATCAGCGGCAGTCCGTACTACATGGCGCCGGAGATCTACCACGGTGAGAGCAGCAGCGCCGCCAGTGACGTGTACAGCCTGGGCATCCTGGCGTACGAGCTGCTGAGCGGCGAGCGTCCCTACCACGGCCACACGTACGAGGAACTGATGGTGGCGCACCTGACGCGCTTCCCGCCGCCGCTGGCGCACCTGAACCCGCAGGTGCCGCGCAACGTGGCCCGGCTGGCGGAACTGGCCCTGGCCAAACGCACGGGTGAACGCCCGAGTGCCGACGCGATGCGCCGCGCCCTGCTGACCGCGCTGGGTGAGACGCCCGCCGACGAGGTGTACGAGGCAGAGGCGCCCCTGCCGGAAGCGGCCGGCCGTCTGGTGGGCCGTCACGGGAGTGGTGTGGGCCGCGCCGCGCCGCCCGGACCGGCTTCCGTCCCGCCGGAACCGGTGCGCGAGGAGGGCGGGTCGCGCTGGAATCCCTTCCGCCGCCGCAAGTGACGGAACGCCGCGGCGGCCGGAAATGCAGTTGAGGGACTGTCCTTGTTGCTCCTGCCTGGAACGGAACCCCGCCTTCAGGGCAGGGGGCGGTGCATCTCGAAGCGTCCGGCCTGCTGAACGAATCCCAGGCGGCGGTTGACGGCCAGCATCGGCGCGTTCCGGGAGTGGTTGTTGGTGCGCATGGTCGTGAAGCCCTCGCGCCGCGCCCGTTCGATCACCTGGAGTTTCAGCGGCAGCGCCAGCCCGCGCCCGCGCGCCTGCGGGTGCAGGGCGGTCAGTTCGTTGTACGCGAACGGCAGGCTGCGAAAGCGGATCATGGCGGTGGTGCCCAGCCACCCGCCGTCCGGACCGACGGCCAGCACCAGCCAGTCCGGGCGGGGGTCGTGGTCCAGGCGCAGGATCCCGCGCATCTGGCCCAGCGGCCAGCGGGGGTGCCCGGCGAGGTCCGGGGTTTCGATCAGGCGGTCGGCCACGAAGTTCAGGTAGCGGTCCAGGGTGGCCTCGTCTGCACTGTGCAGGTCTGTGAAGGTCACGCCCTGCGCCTGCGCCGCCTGCCGCTGCGGCGCGAAGGCGGCGGGATCGAAGCGGGTCAGGTCCAGCTGCGAGGCGAAGCGGTGGGCGTGCACGGTGAATCCCCGGCGCGCGGCCCAGTCACGGTCGGCGGGGTCCGGGTCGGGCACGTCCGCGTGCAGCCCACGCGCTCCGGCGTGGCGCGCGGCCGTCAGCAGGTCCTGCCACAGCGCCCTGCCGTGGCCCCGGGTGCGGGCGTGCGGGTGGACCATCAGCTGGGCGTGCAGGAAGCCGGGCGGCGAGAAGGCCCAGGTCTGGAGCTGCGTGCCGCCCAGCACCTCACCGTCCGCAGAGACGAGCAGCTGCCGGCGCAGCAGGTCGGTGGCCGGGCGGCGGGCGTCGGCGGCCAGCAGGTCCTCGCCGCTTCCGGCGCGGCCCAGCGCCGCGAGTTGCAGGGCGGCGAAGGCGTCCGCGTCGGCCGGGGTGAAGGGGCGCAGGTGCGTCACGCGAGGGCCTTCACGAGCTGCCGGATGGCCCCCAGGTGGTAGGCGACGTGCGCGGCCGCGCCGCTCAGGCCGCCGGTCGCGTCGCCCGTGACGGGCTGGTCGCGCTGCGTGTTCACGAAGGCCACCAGTCCCTCGTAGGCGGCCCGGACGCGGGCGCGCAGGGCGTCCCATTCCAATGGCGTGACCTGTGCGGGCTGGAAGCTGCCCTGCCAGTCGAAGGGACCGCGTTCGCCCCCCTCCCAGCGCACCACGACCTCCATGTGAAACGCCGTGTGCCGAGCCTGTCCGGCCACGGTCGCGCCGTGAATGTCGCGGCTGGCCTGCGCGGCGCTCAGGGCGTCCAGGGTGGCCAGCAGGCCGTGGTTGCCCGTGCCGTCGGCGTTCGTGCCGTCCAGGAAGGCGGTGCCCTGGCCGGGCCGTCCGCCTTCCACGGCCTCGCGCAGGATGTCCAGAATGCCGTCCAGGGGGTGCTGCGGGGTGTCGGTCATGGCGTTCAGCGTACCGGTCCGGCCCCGGCCGGGGGATACGCCACCTGACCCCTGGAAACCCCGCGTGGACTCTGGTAGTGTGGTGAGTTGCGCTGCCCGGCGAGGCCTGACCCTGTCAGGAAACCCTGCCTGCGAGCGGCGACAAGGGAGGTGAATTATGAACCAGTACGACCTGAACCTGATCCTGAACCCCAACCTCAGCGCCGAGCAGGTGAGCATCGAGAAGGAATACATCGAGAACACCGTGAAGAACGCCGGGAGCGAGATCGCTGGCCTCGACGAGCTCGGCAACCGCCGCCTCGCCTACGCCGTGAACAAGGACCGCGAGGGCTACTACCTGATGTACACCATCAAGGGCAGCGGCAACCCGGAGAAGGACATCGCTTCCACGCTGCGTCTGCGTGACCACGTGCGCCGCGTCCTGGTGGTCAAGGACCGCCCGGAATGGAAGACCAAGAAGGCCTGATCCTTTTACGCCATTGACGTAACGGGATCGGCTTTGTTACAGTACGGTCAACCCGCAAGGGCCCCACGCCAGCAATCCACCAAGCCCCCAGTACGAACCCCAGGAACCCGACGTTCCGGGATTCAGCCAGCAGCAAAGGAGACCCAGTCATGGCCCGAGGCATGAACCACGTTTACCTGATCGGCGCACTCGCCCGCGACCCCGAACTGCGCTACACCCCCAACGGGACCGCCGTGTTCGAGGCCACCGTGGCCGGAGAAGACCACATCGTCGGCAACGACGGACGTGAACGCAAACTCCCCTGGTATCACCGCGTGTCCATTCTCGGCAAACCCGCCGAGTGGCAGGCCGAACGAAACCTGAAAGGCGGCGACGCCGTGATGGTCGAAGGCAGCCTGGAATACAGCCAGTGGGAAGCGCCCGAAGGCGGCAAACGCAGCATGGTGCGCGTCAAGTCGCTCCGCATGGAGCAGCTCGGCTACGCCCCGGAACTCGTGCAGGACGCCGGAGGCGGCGTACGCATGGGCAGCGGTATGAACGAAGTGATTCTCATCGGGAACGTCACCCGTGACCCCGAACTGCGCTACACCCCCGCCGGCGACGCCGTGCTCGGACTCGGCCTGGCCGTGAACGAGACCTGGAACGACCGTCAGGGACAGAAGCAGGAGAAAACCCACTGGATTGATGTCACGCTGTGGCGTGAACTGGCCGAGAGCATGAAAGAACTCCGCAAGGGGGACCCCGTGCTCGTGCAGGGAAGACTGGTCAACGAAGCGTGGACCGACCGCGACGGTAACAAACGCAACTCCACCAAAGTAGAGGCGACGCGAGTCGAAGCCCTGTCCCGAGGCGCAGGAACCGGTAACCCTGCAGCCACCCCCGCCGGACCTCGCACGCAGACCGCGAGCAGTGCGGCGCGCCCCCAGCAGAGCGGCTACGCTCCCAGCCGGGCGGCGAACACGGGGACCCGTTCGGGCGGCTTAGATATTGACCAAGGTCTCGACGATTTCCCACCGGAAGAAGAAGACCTGCCGTTCTGACCCCACCCCCGCAAGGGGCCTTTCCCGGGCGTGAGAACGCAGATTTAAGGACACCAACATGACCCAATCCAGCAACGCCGAGCGCAAACCGCGCGGCAAGGGACCCAAGCGTCCCCGCAAGCCGAAGGTCGATCCTTTCTCCATCGGAGAACTGGAGATCACCGATTACAAAGACGTGAAGATGCTGCGCCGTTTCGTCAGTGACACGGGCAAGATCCTCCCTCGCCGCCGCACGGGCCTCTCGGCCAAGCACCAGCGCCGCATTGCGCAGACGATCAAGATCGCCCGCCAGCTGGCCCTGCTGCCCTACACCGAGAAGCTCGTCCGGAAATAAGGAGAATACGCATGCAAGTGATTCTTCTTGAACCCGGCAAGCTCGGCAAGACCGGCGACATCGTGAACGTCAAGGACGGCTACGCCCGTAACTGGCTGATCCCCCAGGGCATCGTCGCCCCTGCCACCAGCAGCAACATGAAAAGCCTCGAAGCGCGCGTCCGTGCCCGCCAGAAGATCCTGGCCCAGGAAAAGGCCGCCGCTGAAGACCTCGCCAGCCGCCTGAACGGCGTCGCCGTTGAACTCAGCGTGCGCGCCGGCGAAGGCAAGATCTACGGCGCCGTGACCCACGCCGACGTGGCCGGCAGCCTGGACAAGCTGGGCTTCGACGTGGACAAGCGCAAGATCGACATGCCGAAGACCGTCAAGGAAATCGGCGAGTACGACATCGCCTACCGCGCCCACCCCGAAGTCACCATCCCCATGAAACTCGTGGTGCACGCCGCGAAGTAATCACACCCCGTGTGATTGGCCCCCGCCTTCCCGGCGGGGGTTCTTCATTCCAGGTGCCGCGTGCCAGCCGGCCCCTCCCCCGCTGGGTGGGCTTTGGAGCTACACTGCGGGTCGAACGTCCCTGTCCGGGTGGCGTTCGTTTTTCAACACCGAATCCGGGAAGCGGCCGTGACAGCAGCCGCGTCCCATGAAACAACCCGCAAAGGAGCTGAACGTGACAGTGATCTGGATCATTGTGGCGCTCCTGCTGGGTCTGGTCGGAGGATTCCTGGGAGGGCAGTCACGCGGCGCGCGTCAGCGGGCCGAGGTGGATGACCGGCTCCAGCGGGAGGCCCGCAGCGAGGCGGAACGCATCCGCACGCAGGCGGAAGCGGACGCGCAGCGCCTCAGGGAACAGGCCGACCAGGCCAGACAGGACGCCGGAAGAAGAACGCAGGAGGCCGCCGAGCGCGAGGCGCAGGCCGGCGTGCAGCTCGCGCAGCTCGAGGGGCAACGCGAACAGCTCGAGGGGCAGCGCGAGCAGATCGCGGCCCTGCGCGCCCAGGTTGAAGCCGAGCGCACCCAGGTGAAACAGGACGCCGCGCGGGAACGCGAGGCCCTGAGCAGTGACCGCCAGGAAACCCGCCGGGAGCGCGAGGAACTCAAACGCGAGATCGAACGCCTCAACCGCCGCGCCGAGCAGCTCGACGCGCGCGGTGAGAAACTCGACGCGCTCGAGGAACGCCTGGAGGACCGCAGCCGCACCCTGGCCGAACACGAGGCCGAGATCACGGCGCGGCTGCATCAGGCAGAACTGAAACTGTTCGAGGTGGCGAACCTGTCGCCCGAGGCGGCCCGCGAGGAGATCCTGGGTCGCCTGGACGCCGAACTGGAAGAGGAGAAGGCCATCCGCGTGAAGGCCATGCAGGAACGCGCGACCGCCGAGGCCCGCCGCACGGCGCGGCACGTGATCGCGCAGGCCATCCAGCGCAGCGCCTCCGAGACCAGCGCGGCACTGAGCGTGTCGGTGGTGCCCATCCCGAACGACGCCATGAAGGGCCGCCTGATCGGCCGTGAGGGCCGCAACATCCGCGCCTTCGAGGCCCTGACCGGCGTGGACCTGATCATCGACGACACGCCGGAAGCGGTGATCCTGTCGAGCTTCAACCCGGTGCGGCGCGAGGTCGCCCGGCACGTGCTGGACGCCCTGGTCGCCGACGGCCGCATCCACCCCACCCGCATCGAGGAGATGGTGCACAAGGCGCAGGAGGAGATGAAGGTCTTCATGCACGCCCAGGGGGAGGAAGCCGCCATCGAGGCCGGCGTGGTGGGCATCAAGCCGGGCCTGGTGCAGCTGCTGGGCCGCATGTACTTCCGCACCAGTTACGGGCAGAACGTCCTGAAGCACTCCATTCAGGTCGCGCACCTGACCGGCATCATGGCCGGTGAACTGGGCCTGGACGCCGGCCTGGCCCGCCGCGCCGGGCTGATGCACGACGTGGGCAAGAGCATCGACCGCGAGATTGACGGCACGCACGTGGACATCGGCATCAACCTCGCCAAGCGCTTCGGCGAGCCGCACGAGGTCATCGACGCCATCGCGCACCACCACGACCCGGAGAACGGCGAGACGCTGTACTCCGTGCTGGTCGCCGCCGCCGACGCCATCAGCGCCGCGAGGCCCGGCGCCCGGCGCGAGGAACTCGAATCGTACGTGCGCCGCCTGGAGCAACTCGAGCAGATCGCCGTGTCGTTCCCCGGCGTGCAGCAGGCCTACGCCATCCAGGCCGGGCGCGAGGTGCGCGTGATCGTGCAGCCCGAGAAGGTCACGGACGCCCAGGCGACCCTGCTGGCCCGCGAGATCGCCGGCCGGGTCGAGCAGGACATGGAGTACCCCGGGCAGGTGCAGGTCACCGTCGTGCGTGAAAGCCGCGCCGTGGAAGTCGCCCGCTAACGCAGCGCGGCGCGGAACAGGGGGTGGCGGCGGGCGGGCCACCTCCTTCCCTATTCATCCGTGCCTGTTTGTCGGTATCGAGACGCCCGTTCCAGACAGCATTTTCCGGCCGTCCCGCATGGGTTTGACCAGCGCCGCATACCGCGCTATCTTGAAGATATAACCGCCCGAGAGGCGGATTTTTTGTTTTTATCCCTGGACGCCACGCTGCGGCTATGCACCCCTGAATAGAAGCGACGTAAAAAACACTCTCCTGGACGCTGTTTCCGGGAGCGCCTGCATGGAGTTGACGCCCCCTGGATTCCGCGCTATTCTTTTCTTATCACCGTCCGAGAAGGGCGGGTTTTTTGTTTTACCGCTCTACACCAGCGTCCAGGGAGGGCTGCGCTTCCAGCCACGTGAGCGCCGCTTGCGCCGTGGCGAGTTCCAGCGCGGCCGGGCGGCCCGGCGCGGCCAGCGGGGTCAGGCGGGTCACGTCCGCGTGCACCTGCCGGCGCAGCAGCGCGTCCCCCTCCCGCAGCAGCAGCGGTCCGTAGCGCCGCGCCGCGTCACGCGGCAACCCCTCGTAGGCGGGGTCCGGCCCTTCGGCCCGCTCGAACCGCAGGACCGGGTAGGTCCAGTGCCCGCTGGCCAGCCGCTCGGCCCGCAGGTGATACCCCGCGCCCAGCGCCCAGTCCCGCAGTGACCGGGGATCATCGTTCGGCTGCACGGTCACCGCGTCGGGCCGCACCTGCCGGGCCGCGCCCCGCTCCAGGATGCCGCGCATGGTCAGCGCCCCCATCCCGGTCATGCTGACGCTGGGCACCTCGCCGGGCGCCAGCGGGTCCAGGCCGTTGCCATGCCGGACCTCGAGCTGCCCGCAGAGCCCCGCGAGCGCCACGTTCCGGCGGGCGTGTGCCAGCGGGCCGGGGTTCAGTTCCACGATCACGCCCCGCCGGATGTGACCGCGCCGCAGCAGCGCGACCGGCAGGTGCGCGTGGTCGCTGCCGATGTCCGCGTGGATGTCGGCGCGGATCAGGCGCAGCACGGCCTCCAGCCGGGCGTCCAGCGCGGGCAGCGTCACGGCTGACCGGACGGGCTGTCCGGCGCGTGGCTGCGGCTGTCGCCCTGACGGGTCAGGATGACCGAGTACGCGCCCACCGCGAGAATCACGGCGGCGATGGCCGCGCCGTACACCAGGATGTCCGACCCGCCCTTCCATTCCAGCGCCACACTGAAGAAGTTCACGGCGAGCGCCACGATCACGATCCCGATCAGTTTCTGCTTGAGGTCGTCGAAGGAGTCGATGTGCAGCCACGCCGGGACGTTCTGCAGGCGCCCCACGAACAGCGCCTGCAGCCCGAACGAGATGATCAGCAGGGCCATGCCGACCAGCAGCGTGTCGGCCTGCTCGACCGCCGATACGATCAGGGTCTTGGCGGTGTGCGCCTCGCCCAGTTCGCCCAGCGCGGCCCGGATCTTCACGTACGCCTGCGCGATGGCCGCGACGAACAGCGCCAGACTGAACGCGAAGGAACTCAGGACCCCCAGTTCCACGATCAGGCGCGTGAACCCGAACGCGCCCGCCAGCGTGCGGCGCCGCGTGGCGCTCAGGGGGGCCGGGGGGGAACGTTTCGCCATGCCGCCCAGCATAGCGGGCGCGCCCCACACGCCGGGCGTCAGAGCGGGATGAGGGTGTCACCCTTGCGGATCAGGCCGCCCCGGATCACGCGGGCGGTCAGGCCGCCGTGGCCGCGCACGGCGTTGTAGCCCCCCTCGCCCAGGGTCTCTTCCATGCGCGAGCAGGGGTGGCACTCGCCGGTGCCCTCCAGGATCACCTCACCGATCTGGAAGCGGGCGTCCTTGAGGGCCAGCAGGGGGATGCCGCTGATCACGAGGTTGCGCCGCAGCGCCTCCGGCGTGACCTCCGTGCGCCCGCACAGCGCCGCGATGACCGGCAGGTGCTCGGCCTGGATGAGGGTCACCTGCCGCCGCCCCGGCCCGCCCGGTACCGGCGGCGCGGGCGCACGCACCCCGGTCTCGCCCGCCTCGCCGGTCAGGGCGGTCAGGCGGGGCGGGGCCAGTTTCCCGTGATCCCCGATCAGTCCGACGAGCGGGTGCGCCTCGACCTGCGCCACCGGCAGCAGCGGGGCGCGGCGGGCGGGCCGCAGCCCGATCCACTCGACCCGCCCTGGCCGGGGGAAGGTGGCGCGCAGTTCATGGATGGTCTTCATGCCGGTCATGCTAGAGCGCCCGCCCGCGCGCCTGCTATGCTGGGAGGCGTGAGGCACCTGACCCGACGTGCGTATCTCCCCTGCCGCCAGCGGTAGGAGGGTCAGTGACAGTCTGAAATCCAACCCCGAGCGGCGCACCTGCGAGCAGCAAGTGCGCCGCTCCCTTCATGGAGTGACCTATGAGTGAAATCCGCTGGAACGTACCGATCGACGAGCAGATCGAGCTGCTCAGGCGCGGCGTGGTGGACCTGGTGTCCGAGGACGACCTGCGCCGCAAACTGCAGAAGGGCGCGCCGCTGCGCGTGAAGCTGGGCGCCGACCCGACCCGCCCGGACCTGCACCTGGGGCACGCCGTGATCCTGCGCAAGATGCGGCAGTTCCAGGACCTGGGCCACAAGGTGATCATGCTGATCGGGGACTTCACGGCCATGATCGGCGACCCCAGCGGCAAGAGCAAGACCCGCCCCCCGCTGACCCTGGAGCAGACCCGCGAGAACGCCAAGAGCTACCTGGAGCAGTGCCGCCTGATCCTGCGCCAGGAGCCCGAGGTGCTGGAAATCCGCTACAACGGCGAGTGGCTCGAACCCATGGGGTACGCCGACGTGATCCGCCTTGCCAGCCGCTACACGGTCGCGCGGATCATGGAACGCGACGACTTCCGCAGGCGCTTCGAGGGTGGCGTGCCCATCGCCGTCCACGAACTGCTGTACCCGCTCACGCAGGGCTACGACTCCGTGGCGCTGCAGGCGGACGTGGAACTGGGCGGCACCGATCAGCTGTTCAACAACCTGGTGGGCCGCGCCCTGCAACGCGATTACGGGCAGGAATCGCAGGTCGTCATGACCCTGCCGCTGCTGGTCGGCCTGGACGGCACCGAGAAGATGTCCAAGAGCCTGGACAACTACATCGGCCTGACCGACGAACCGCACGAGATGTTCGCCAAACTGATGAAGGTGCCCGACCCGCTGCTGGACAACTACTTCACGCTGCTGACCGACCTGCCCCGCCCCCGCATCGAGGAACTGCTGGCCGGTCACCCGGTCGCCGCGCACCGCGAACTGGCGCGCGAGGTCGTGGCGGCCCTGCACCCCGGCGCGGACCTGGACGCCGCCGAGGCCCGCTTCCGCTCGGTCGCCAAGGGCGGCATTCCCGAGAACATCCCGACCGTGACCGTCCCTGCGGCCGACCTGGACGACAGCGTGGATACCGGGCGGATCAGCATGGCGCGGCTGGTGGTGCTGGCGGGACTGGAGCCCAGCAACGGCGCGGCCCGCAAACTGATGCAGAACCGGGGCCTGAAACTGAACGGGGAGCCGTTCACGGACCCGCAGGGCACCCTGACCCGCGAGCAGCTCGCGGCAGAGGGCGGCGCGGTCATCCAGAAGGGCAAGGACAAGTTCGCGCGGCTGGTCCTGGGGTCCTGACCCACCCGGGGCCTTCACGGGGGCTTTACGTGGCTCTCAGGGCCGGCGGCTCCACCGGCCGGCAGGGCCGCCGGACCTGACCGGCCGGAAAAGTTATGCACAGGCCGCTGTGGACAAGCACCGTGGCCTGTGGACCGTGTGCAGCGGCAGGAAAACCCAACTGACCGCCAACACTTATCCACAGGGAAGGTGTGGAAAAACCCCGTCCCTGTGGATAAAAATCTGACCCGCCCATCACACGCCCCTGACACTCCACCGACCGGCGCTCCCCGCCCCACAGGCCGGACAGGTGCGCGTGACAGCCGACCGGGAGCCCGGACCTACACGGACGGCCGTCTGTTCCGTTCACACCCCGGCAACGCACCGGGTGGCCAACTCCACGCCCGGCAGCTCTTCTCCCCCCCGCTCTGCGGCGCAGCCCTGCAAGTCGACTCGGATTGAACGGCTTTATAAGCCATTTAATCCAAGCGGATGCGACTCGGAGAGCTGCGCCGCAGAGGAGGAGAGAAACGCCCCTCCGGACGTGGAATTAACAGATCGGTGGTGTGCCGATCTGTCAACGAAATAAACGGAATCCGTCTTACTGCTCGCGCAGACGTTCCACGCGCAGCATGTTGGTCGTGCCGCGCACGCCGAACGGCACCCCCGCCGTGATCACGTACCGGTCCCCCATCTCGGCCAGGCCGCTGCGACGCAGCTCGTCGTTCGCGATGCGGACCATGTCGTCGGTGTTGCGGGGATCCTCGCTCAGGACCGGCACGACGCCCCACGAGAGTGCCAGCTGGTTGCGGGTCTGCTCGTTGGGCGTCAGGGCCAGGATCGCCAGCGGGGGGCGGTTCTTGGCGATACGGGACGCCGCGCCGCCCGTGCTCGTGAAGGTCACGATGGCCGGGGAATCCAGCTTCTCGCCGATGTTGCACGCGGCGTACGCGATGGAATCCTGCGCGAGTTCCGTGTCGATCACCAGCTGGCGCTGCAGCATCTTGTAGTGCTCGCTGCCCTCGGCTTCACGGGCGATGGCGTCCATCATGGCAACCGACTCGACCGGGTACAGCCCGGCGGCGGATTCGGCCGACAGCATGACGGCGTCCGTGCCGTCGTAGATGGCGTTCGCCACGTCGGAGGCCTCGGCGCGGGTGGGGCGGGGCAGGCCGATCATGCTCTCGAGCATCTGCGTGGCCGTGATCACGGGCTTGCCCGCCTCGCGGCACATGCGGATGATGCGTTTCTGGATGGTCGGCACCTGCTCGGGGCGCATCTCGACGCCCAGGTCACCGCGGGCGACCATGATGCCGTCCACTTCCTTGAGGATGTCCTCGAAGCGGTCCACCGCCTGCGGTTTCTCGATCTTGGCCATCAGCTTGGCGCGGCTGCCGAAACGGGACATGTAGTGCCGGGCCAGCAGCAGGTCGTCGCGGGAACGCACGAAGCTCAGCGCCACCCAGTCCACGCCCAGTTCCGCGCCGAACTCCATGTCCTGCACGTCCTTCTCGGACAGCGCGGGCACGCTCAGGTCGGCCTCTGGCACGTTGATGCCCTTGTTGTTCTTCAGGACGCCGCCGATCACGACGGTCGTCATGACGTCGTTGCCGCGTACGCCCTCGACGCGCAGCGACATGTTGCCGTCGTCGAGCAGCAGGGTCATGCCGGCGTGAACGTCACGGGCGAGGTCCTTGTAGGTGGTGCCCACGCGGGTCTCGTCGCCCTCGACGTCGTCCATGGTGATGGTGAACTTGTCGCCGGGCGCCAGGGTCACGCTGCCGTCCTTGAAGCGGGCCACGCGGATCTTGGGGCCCTGCAGGTCCTGCAGGATGCCGATGGTGACGCCCTTCTTGGCGGCGAGTTCACGGACCATCTGCAGGGTCTGGCGGTGGTCCTCGCGGTCACCGTGGCTGAAGTTCATGCGGACGACGTTCAGGCCGGCGTCGATCATGCGGCTCAGGACTTCCGGGCTGCGGCTGGCGGGGCCGACGGTCGCCACGATCTTGGTAGCGCGGTCAATCTGTTTCATATGGAATCCTTTCCAAACACCTGAAAGGCCGGGCGGTGAGGCTGCCCCCACCGCCCGGCAACGACCTCAGCGCAGCGCTTTACGGCCCGGGTACACGGCCCGGTCACCCAGCGCATGCTCGATGCGCAGCAGCTGGTTGTACTTCGCGATGCGGTCCGAGCGGCTGGCCGAGCCGGTCTTGATCTGCCCGGCGTTCGTGGCGACCGCCAGGTCGGCGATGAAGGCGTCCTCGGACTCGCCGCTGCGGTGGCTGATGATCGTGCCGTAGTGGTGACGCTTGGCGAGTTCGATGGCGTCCATGCTCTCGGTGAGGCTGCCGATCTGGTTGACCTTCACCAGGATGGCGTTGCCGACCTTGGAATCGATGCCGCGCTGCAGGCGTTCGGGGTTGGTCACGAACAGGTCGTCACCGACGAGTTGCACGCGGTCCCCGATCCTGGCGGTCAGGGCGGCCCAGCCGTCCCAGTCGTCCTCGGCGAGGCCGTCCTCGATGCTCACGATCGGGTAGCGCTGCGCCCAGTCGGCCCAGAAGTCCACCATCTCGGCGGTGCTGAGCACGCGGCCCTCGGATTCCAGGTGGTACTTGCCGTCCCGGAACAGTTCGGTCACGGCCGGGTCGAGCGCGATGGCGATGTCCTTGCCGGGCTCGTAGCCGGCCTTCTCGATCGCCTCGAGCAGCACGTCCAGCGCCTCCTCGTTGCTTTTCAGGTCGGGCGCGAAGCCGCCCTCGTCCCCGACGTTGGTGTTGTAGCCCTTGGCGGACAGGACCTTCTTGAGGCTGTGGAAGGTCTCGGCGCCGTAGCGCAGCGCCTCGCGGAAGGAGGGCGCGCCGACCGGCATGACCATGAATTCCTGGAAGTCCACGGAGTTGTCGGCGTGCGCGCCGCCGTTGATGACGTTCATCATCGGGACCGGGAGGGTCTTGGCGTTGCTGCCGCCCAGGTAACGGTAGAGCGGGATGTCCAGTTCGGCGGCGGCGGCGCGGGCGGTGGCGAGGCTGACGGCCAGGATGGCGTTGCCGCCCATGCTGCCCTTGTTGGGGGTGCCGTCGACGGCCATCATGGCGGCGTCGATGGCGGCCTGTTCGGTGGCGTCCATGCCGACCACGGCCGGCCCGAGGGCCTCGTTGACGTTCTGGACGGCCTTCAGGACGCCCTTGCCGAGGTAGCGGCTGCCGCCGTCACGCAGTTCGAGGGCCTCGTGGGTGCCGGTGCTGGCGCCCGAGGGGACGATCGCGCGGCCGGAAAAACCGCTGTCGAGGTGCACTTCGGCTTCCACGGTGGGGTTCCCGCGCGAGTCCAGCACTTCACGGGCCATCACTTTCTCAATCTTCATCGCTCATTCCTCCGGAGTTGGGGTGCCCCCCGCCATGCGACCGCCCCAGGGCAGCGCCACCGGGCGAGTAGGTGTACTTCAGACACTATAAGCGGCGCAGGTCATGGAACGGTACACCCGGTCTAAGTGACGCCGGCCCTGACCGGGGCGCGGCCCGTGCCGGCGCTGTAAGGACCCTCAGACGCGCAGCGTGACCATGACGGCCATGTACCCGCCCCCACCCGCCGCGCGGAAGATCGCGGGGCTGGTGGAGCCGCTGAACAGCAGTTCCGCCTCACCCTCGATCGGACCCAGGGCGTCCAGAACATGCCGGGCGTTGAACGCGAGGCTCATGGCGGGCTCGGTGCCGCCCTGCACCACGTCCAGGGTGTCCTGCGCGCGGCCGTAGTCGCCCTCGGCCGCCAGCCGCAGCTTGCCCTCGGACACCAGGAATTCCACGCGGTTATTGGCGTTCTTGTCGGCCAGCACGGCCACGCGGTTCACGGCTTCCTTCAGGGCAGTGGCAGGCAACGTGACCTGCAGCTTGATGTCCTTGGGAATCACGCGCTCGTAGTCCGGGAAGTCCCCGTCGAGCAGTTTCAGGTTCATGTGCACGCGGTCGGTCGTGACGCTCAGCATCCCGTCGCCGTACGTGAAGCGGGCCTCGCCGTCCTTGAGCACCCGGATCAGTTCGTCGACGCTGCGGGCCGGAATGATCAGGTTGCGGCCGTCCCCGCTGGCCGGGAAATCACGGATCGCCACGCGGTAGCCGTCCGAGGCGACCACGCGCGCGCCCTCGGGCCGGTGCTCGAGCTTGATGCCGCGGAACACGGCCTGGAAGGCCTCGTTGCTGGCGGCGTAGCGGACGCTGGAAAAGGCGCGGGCCAGTTCCGTGGCGTCCAGGCTGACATCGGCCTGCGAGGGAAAACTCAGGGGCGGGTAGGCGTCGAGATCGCCGGTCTGGAGTTTGAAGTCCGAGCCGCCGGCCCGGACGGCCAGTTCCGCGCCGCTGAGTTCCAGTTCGACGAGTTCGCCGCCCAGGTTACGGACGATCTGCGCGAACAGGTGCGCGGGGACCACGAAGTTCTGCGGATCCCGGACCTCGGCCGGGACGAAGCAGGACAGGTCGATCTCGAGGTTGGTGCCGCTGAGGGTCAGGCCTGCCTCGGTGGCCTCGACCTTCAGTGCCGTGAGCAGGGGGTTGCTGCTGCGGCTGGGAACCACGCGTTCGAGGAGACCGAGTCCCTCACTGAGAATTTTCTTGGTGACGTGTACGTTCATGGCTTGCCTCTCTGTCTGGGTCCTATCTTTTATCTGTTCTTATTTAAAAAAAAGATAGTAGTAGTAGTAATAGGGCCTGTGGAAACTGTGGAAAAGTGGGCTAGGGGTGCGCCCAGCGCGCGTTTGACCTGTGGACAAAATTGTGGATAAGTGACGCTTTCCTGTGGATAACCTGTGGACAAAAAGGGCGGTTATCCACAGGCTCCCGGAAGGCCCGGGTTATCCACAATTTTATCCACAGAAAAAACGGGGTTATCCACAGCTTATCCACAGGGTTATCCACAGCTCGTGAAACTGTGCACACGGTTTTGGAACGGAATTTGGAACTTATTCTGCCAGAACGCGAAAAGACCCACGGCATTATGCCTCATTCTCGTCGTCTTCCAGGCCCTGCATCTTGCGGCGCAGGGTCTCCACGGCCGCCGTGATCTCCGGCTCCCGGCCCACCTGCTCCGTCACCTTGTTGATGGCGTGCATGACCGTCGAGTGATCCCGCCCGAAGAACTGCCCGATTTCCGGCAGTGAATGGTCCGTCAACTCACGGATCAGGTACTGCGCCACCTGACGTGGCAACACCACCTCACGCACCCGGCCGGAGCCCCGGATCACGTCCGGCGGCATGTTGTAGTGCGCCGCCACCTGCTTGAGCACGTCCATCATCTCGACCTTGACTTCCTGCGGCGTGAACACGTTGCTCAGCGCCTTGGCCGCCACCGCCCGGCTGAACGGCACGTTGTTCAGGCTCGAAAACGCCACCACCCGCATCAGCGCGCCCTCCAGTTCCCGGATGTTGGTCGTCACCTGCCGCGCGATCAGTTCGAGCACCTCCTGCGGAATGTCGATGCGGTTGTGCTCGGCATTCATCTTCAGGATCGCCACGCGCGTCTCGTACTCCGGCGACTGGATGTCCGTGATCAGACCCCACTCGAACCGGCTGCGCAGCCGTCCCTCCAGCGTCTGGATGTCCTTCGGCGGCCGGTCGGAACTCAGGATGATCTGCTTGTGGTTCTCGTACAGCGCGTTGAAGGTGTGGAAGAACTCCTCCTGCGTGCGCTCCTTCCCCGCCAGGAACTGGATGTCGTCGACCAGCAGCAGGTCCACCGAGCGGTACCGGTTGCGGAACTGCGTCATGCGGTCCTCGCGGATCGCGTTGATCAGGTCGTTCGTGAACGACTCGGTCGAGACGTACTCGATCCGCTTGCCCGGAAAACGCTCGGTCATGTAATGCCCGACCGCGTGCATCAGGTGGGTCTTGCCCAGCCCGACGTCCCCGTAGATGAACAGCGGGTTGTACGCCTTGCCGGGGGACTCCGCGACGGCCAGCGCCGCCGCATGCGCCAGGTTGTTGTTCGGGCCCACCACGAAGTTCTCGAAGGTGTACTTGGGGTTCAGGACCTTGCGGTTCTCGACCGGCGCGGACGCCGGGACGGCCCGCCCGGCCGGGGTCGGCGGCGGCGGTGGCGGATCGCTGGGCAGCAGCAGGGCGTCCTGCGCGGCGGGCAGCACCTGGAAACTCACCTGCGGGTTCTGCGCGCCCAGACTGCGCAGCGCATCCTCCAGCAACTCCAGGTAATGCTTGCGGAACCACTCCTGCGCGAACGAGTTCCGCACGCCCAGCACCAGCGACCCCTCCTGAACGCCCAGGTTCTTCACGGGGGCGAACCACGTGTGGTATTCCACCTCTGAAATGTTCTTGCGGACGTACCCAAGCACGTCCGCCCAGATTTCCTGCGAGATAAGGCGCACCTCCCTTAAGGCACTCTTGAAGCGGGAGTCAGCATACCACCCGCCCCGCCTTCTCTCGGGGCCACCCAGGAGAGAAGCGCGGGCGGCCGCTGTTCTACCGGGCCTGTTCTTCTCTCCACCGGGCCAGGGCCTGCGCCTCGCGCGCTGGCGTCAGGGCGTAGGTCAGTCCGGCCCCGGCACTCCAGGCGCGGGTGTCACGGGCCGTCACCTCCGGGCCGCGCAGGGTCAGACCCGCCGCGAGGGCACGCCCGGCATCCACGTCCATCAGGCCTGCCTGCTCCGCGTGTTCCGGAATGAACAGCGGCACCTCCCGGAACCCCAGGCCCAGACCCTCAAGTGCGTCCGCCGGCACCCACACCGGCCGCCGGATGCCCAGCACACCCGCGAAGTGCGCCCAGCTCAGGCGCGGCCCGGCCACGTTGAACACGCCTCCCAGGTTCTTCTCTGCGACCCGCACCGTGAACGCGGCGAGGTCCCGCGCGTCGATCACCTGCACGTGATCCTCGCCGCTGCCGGGCAGCAGGGTCTCCCCTCCCCCACCGGCCCGGTCCGGCCAGTACGGGTAGCGGGCCGTGTGATCGAACGGCCCCGCCACGATCTGCGGCCGCAGGACCGTCGCGCGGTCCCCGAACACCTCCTGCACGACCTGCTCGCAGGCGACCTTCAGCGGGCCGTAACTGGCGCCCGTCACCTCGGTCTGATCCTCGGGCGCGGGCGGCAGCAGCGGGTCGTCCTCCCGGACCGGGTGCCGCCCCGGCTCGGCGTACACGCTGACCGTGCTGACGAACACGTAGCGGCCCACCCGGTCCCGCAGCTCCGCGGCACTCGCCCGCACGGCCCCTGGCGTGTACCCGCTGACATCCACGCAGGCGTCCCAGGCTCGGCCCGCCAGGGCGTCCAGACCACCGGTCCCGGTCCGGTCGCCACGCAGCCGCTCGACATTCTGTGGCAGTTCGTCCGGGGACTGCCCGCGCGTCAGGATGCTCACGCGGTGCCCGCCCGCCAGGAACGCCAGCACGATGTGCCGGCCCACGAACTGCGTACCGCCCAGAATCAGGATGTCCATGCGTCTATCCTGTCACCCATGAAGGTGAGGTTCACGCCGGGCCGCGTCCGCGCCCGCATCGACGATCTGGAACTCGCGGCCCTGACGCGCGGCGAGTCCCTCGAGACCCGCGTCGAGTGGCCCGGCGGAGGCTGGGTGCTGACCCTCGACCCGCACGGAGACACGCTGAGCGGGGACGCCGGGCACCTGCGCGTGGGCCTGCGTGCCCGCCTGCCGGAGCTGCTGGACCCCGCGCAGGAAGGCGTGACCCTGAATGGCCCGCCGCGCGTGACGGTGGAAAAGGACTTCGGCCCGCAGCACGGCTGATCCTGCCAGGGGCCGTGCCGGCTGGGTCAGCGTCGGCTCCAGCGGCCCCCGACCTCCTCGACCAGTCCGGCGAGTTGCAGCATGACCAGCGCGGTCTGCACATCTGCCAGCGGCAGGCGCGTGCGGGCCTGAAGGTCGTCCAGGGTGGAGGGCGCGGCGATGACGGCCAGCACCTGCGCCTGCTCGGGCGGGAGGTTCAGCGCGGGTTGCTGCGGCACGCTGCCCCAGCCCAGTTCGGTCAGGATGTCGGCGGCCGACTCGGTCAGGACCGCGCCGTCGCGGATCAGGGCGTGCGGCCCGGCGGCGCGCGCATCCCCGGCGCGGCCCGGCACGGCGAACACGGTGCGCCCGCACTCCAGCGCGTGCGTGGCGGTGATCAGCGACCCGCTCCTGCGTTCGCCCTCGACGACCAGCGTCCCGGCGCTCAGCGCGGCGATCAGGCGGTTGCGGGTCGGGAAGTGATGCTGCGCGGGGCCGGTCCCGAGCGGGTACTCGCTGACCAGCGTGAGCCGTTCGGCCAGCCGCTCGTTCTCGCGGGGGTAGATGACGTTCACGGCGCTGCCCAGCACGCCCACGCTGAGGCCGCCCGCCTCGACCGCCGCGCCGTGCGCCGCCGTGTCCACGCCGCGCGCCAGTCCGCTGACCACGACCACGTCCGCGCGGGCCAGGTCCGCCGCGACCGTGCGGGTCAGCGACACCGCGTGAGGACTGGCGGCGCGCGTGCCCACGATCCCGATGGCGCGCGGCACGACCGGCAGGTCCGGCAGGTCGCCCAGCACCCACAGGACCGCCGGGGCGTCCTCCAGGGCGTCCAGGGCGGGCGGGTAACCGTCCAGGCCGCGTCCCAGCAGGGTCACGCCCAGCCGCGCGGCCTCGGTCAGTTCCGCCTGGGCCTGCTCGGCGGCCTTCGGGGTGCCGATGGCGGCCAGACTGCGGGCGTCCAGGCCCGGCACGCCGCGCAGTTCGCTGCGGGGGGCGCGCAGCGCCGCGTGCGCCGACCCGAAGTGCACGCGCAGGCTCTCGGTGCGGCGCGGCCCCAGCCCCGGCGTGAAGCGCAGGGTCAGCAGCGCCAGCAGTTCCTCCGGCGCGGACGGAACGTGCAGGTCGGCGAACAGGGGACGGCTGGTCACCCGGTCAGCATACGGTCCGGGCCGGGCGGCGCGGGGCCGGAATGCGCTCCGCCCGGCGGGGGGGCCGCCCCCCGCTGCGCCCGGCGGGCCGTCAGGAGCGGGCGGGCAGGGGCGGTTCGTTCAGCGGTTCGTTCTCCTCCACGTCGTCCGGTTCGTCGCTCTCGTCGCCCAGCGCCGCGCCGGGAACCGCCAGCGTGAACAGCGCACCCCCCTCCGGGTGATTCTCGCCGGTCAGGGTGCCGCCGTGCATCAGCGCGATCTGCCGCGCCACGCTCAGGCCCAGGCCGCTGCTGCCCGACCCGCTCACGAACGGCTGGAAGATCTGCTCGCCCAGTTCCGGCGGCAGGCCCGGCCCGCTGTCCCGCACCGTGAAGGTCAGCCACTCGGGCGTCTCGGTCAGGTTCAGGGTCACGGTGCCGTCCGCTCCGGCGGCGCGGCGGGCGTTCGCCAGCAGGTTGCGCAGCGCCTGCGTCAGCCGGTCCGGATCGCACAGGATGCCGCCGGTCCAGTCGCCCGTGAAGGCCGTGCCGGGCACCAGCCGGTCCACGCGGCCCCGCAGCGTCCGGGCCGGAATGTAATGCCACGCGAGTTTCATCTCCAGTTCCCCGCGTGCCAGCTGCATCAGGTCCTGTGTGGTGAAGGTCAGTTCGTCCGCGACCAGCGAGGCCCGCTGCACTTCCGGGTCGTTCGTGCGTTCCTCGGCGCGTTGCAGGCTGGCCTTCAGGACCGTCAGCGGCGCGCCCAGTTCATGCACGATCTGCCCCAGCAGCTGCTTCTCGCGGACCTGCCCGTCCTCGATGCGGACCAGCAGGCGGTTGATGGCGGTCAGCAGGCGGTGAACCTCGTCCTCCTGCGCCGGCAGCGGCAGCGTGGCCAGACTGCGGGTCGGGTCGATGCGGTCCGCGAGGTTCGCGGCGTGCTCCAGACCGCTCAGGGCGCGGCGGCCCACCCACCAGCCGGTCAGCAGCAGCAGCAGTGGCGCCACGATCAGCGCCAGCAGCAGCGCGCTCAGGGCACTCTGCCGCGCGGCGATCAGGTCCACCTCCGGCAGGCCCACCCACAGCGTCCCGAAATCCCCCACCGGGCGCTGCACGGCGCGCACCGTGGTGTCCTGCACCGTCACCCGCGGCTGGCGGCCGAAGGCATACGGGGCCTCGTTGAACTCCCGCAGGATGGGACTGGTCGCGTACACCACGCCGTCCGGGTCGATCAGCATGGTGTACGCACTGGCGCTGCCGGCCGTGCGCCCCAGGCCCCGCTGGGCGCCCGTGAACGCCTCGGCCAGCGTGTCGGCCCGTTCGTTCAGGCGGTCCGTGAACTGCTGGTCCATGCGGGAGAGCAGCAGCGTCACCACGCCCAGACTGGTCAGCAGGATCAGCGCCAGGGCCAGCAGGCTGTACGTCAGGGCCAGCCGGAAACGCAGGCTGTGCCGCCACGCCACCCGCGCCGAGTACAGGCCCGCCCCGCGCCCGAGCCGCGCGGCCCGCGACCCGTCATGGGACGGTGCGGGCCGCGCCGACGGGAGCATCAGGCCTGCAGCACGTACCCGACGTTCCGGATCGTGCGGATGCGCAGGTCGCTGCCCGCCTGCTCCAGCTTCTTGCGCAGCTGCGAGATGCGGACCTCCACGCTGTTGCTGTTCGGCGTCTCCCAGCCGTACAGGTGCGACTCGATGTCCGCGCGTGAGAACACCCGTTCCGGCGTGCGCATCATGAGTTCCAGGATGCGGGCCTCGTGCTCGGTCAGGTTGGCGTGCTTGTCGTCGACGGTCAGCAGCAGACTGCTGGTGGACAGGCTGGTGTTGCCCAGGTTCACGCCCGACCCGGCCGCCGTGCGCCGCAGCAGCGCCGTGATGCGCGCGTCGAGTTCCGGCATGGCGAACGGTTTGGTCAGGTAATCGTCCGCGCCGGCGTTCAGGCCCGCCACGCGCTCCTGCACGCCGCTGCGCGCCGAGAGCACCAGCACCGGCGTGCTGGAGTACTGCCGCAGCGCCTGCACGAGGTCCAGGCCGTCACCGTCGGGCAGGTTGAGGTCCAGCAGGATCAGCTGGGCGGTGTGGGTGCCCAGCCAGGCCTGCGCGTCTTTGAGGGTCGCGGCGTGCTGCACCTGGTAGTCCCCGGACAGGTACTCCTTGAGCAGCGGCCCGAGGTGCGGGTCGTCTTCAACAACAAGAATCTGGGCCAGCATGGAAGTCTCCTTGACGGGAAATGAAGTGTGGGCGCTGCCAGTGATGCTAGCGCGGACGCGCCGGGTCTTGCGGTCATACGGACTGCCGTCCGTTTCGTGAACAGACCGGGGAACACCACCGATCCGTCAACGCCACGCCCGGAGGGGCGTTTCTGTCCTGCTCACTCTGCGAGCCCGCTCGGGTTGAAAGAGGTTGCCAACCTCTCAACCCGAGCCCCTCTCATACGGACTCCGATTGAATGGCTTACAAAGCCGTTCAATCCGAGCGAAGCGAGTGGGAGAAAACCGGGTTCCGGACGTGCAGTTAACAGATCGGTGGTGTTCCGATCTGTTAACGAAACAAACGGAGTCCGTATCACTTCTTGCCGGCCGGCGCGGCCCGCAGGCCCGGCAGGCTGACCGACCCGGCCGGCGCGGACAGGCTGAGGCTGAGCTTGAAGCCGCTCAGGAAACGCGTCAGCGGCAGCGGGCCGTTCTCGGCCTGCACGTTCAGCTGCCCGCCGGTCAGGACCCCGGCGTAACGGCTTTTCAGTCCGGGGAAGGTGTTGCGGTTGCGTTCCTCCTCGCTCGGCGCGAACAGCACCACGACCGGTCCGCTGTAATCACCCACCAGCCGCACCTTCAGCTGCCCGCCGCCGCTCTCGCCGTCTCCCAGTTTGGTCTGCAGTTCACTGTCCCACACGCTGATCTTCAGGGCGTGCGCGGGCGTGGACAGCAGCAGGGCGGACAGCAGCAGGGCAGGGAACTTGGGCATGGCAGTCGGGGTCTCTCCAGGGGCGGGGCAGGCCGCGGCGGGCCAGTGGGGGCGGCAGGTCAGGAACAGCCCCGACCTGTGATTGCCCAGCGTACCGCCTGGACCTGACGCCCCGCTGAAATCCCGGCCTCAATTGCCCACGGACCCTGAAGGCAAGGGCCGCCCCTGACCACCGGGGCCAGGGGGAGGCCGGAGCTGCGATGTCCGGCCTCCCCCTGGCTGTTCTACCGGGTCCGTCTCATACGGACTGCCGTTTGTTTCGCCGACAATCCGGAACTTCACCGGATTGCCAGCTCCACGTCCGGAACCCGCCTCTCTCCTGCTCTGCACAGCAGCTCTGCGAGTCGCATCCGCTCGGACCCAGCGGGCTTTGCAGCCCATTCAATCGGAGTCCGTATCACAGCGCTTCGAGCAGCAGCCGGTCCGGGTTTTCCAGCAGGCGGATCACTTCCTTGCAGAAGCGCGCGGCCTCGGCGCCGTCCACGAGGCGGTGATCGAACGACAGGCTCAGGTACATCATGTGCGCCACGACGATGTTGTCGAATTCGTCCACGATGGGGCGTTTCACGATGGAGTGCACCCCCAGGATCGCGGCGTCCGGCACGTTGATGATCGGGAAGGAGAACAGCGCCCCGATGGACCCGATGTTCGTGACACTGAAGGTGCTGCCCGCCAGCTCGTCCGCCTGGAGTTTACCGGCCTGCGCGCGCCCGGCGATGTCCGTGACCTCGCGCGCCAGTTCGAACACGCTCTTGTGGTTCACGTCCCGGATGACCGGCACGGTCAGGCCCGCGTCCGTGGCGACCGCCATGCCGATGTTGTAGTAGCGCTTCTGCACGATCTCCTGCGTGGCCTCGTCGAAGGACGTGTTCAGGCTGGGGTACTTGCGCAGCGCCGCCGCGACCGCCCGGAAGATGAACGGCAGGTACGACAGTTTCACGCCGGCCGCCGCCGCGTCGTCCTTCACGCGCCCGCGGAACTCCACGAGCTTGGTCAGGTTCACCTCGTCCACCGTCAGGGTCCGCACGGTGTACAGGTGGCTGGCCTGCATCTGGTTGCTGATGGCGCGGCGCATGCCGCGCAGCGGCACGCGCTCTTCCAGATGCTCGTACCCCTTCGGCGTGCGGTACTGCACGGGCGCGACCGGCAGGCCGCCGGCACCCTTCGCGGCCGGAGCGGCCGTCGGGGCGGCCGGGGCCGGGGCCGCAGCCGCGCTGGCCGCAGCGGCGACGGGCGCAGCGGAGGTCCCCTGGTGGTGGGCGAGCACGTCCCCAACGCGGATACGGCCGTTCGGGCCGCTGCCACGGACGTCGGTCAGCGCGACGTTCAGTTCACGGGCCAGTTGCCGCGCGGCGGGCACGGCCAGCACCCGGCCGTCCGCACGGGCGGGCTGGGCCGGCGCGGCCGCCTGGAGCGCGGCCGCGCCGCGCGTGCCGAGGCCCTGCACCTGCACCCGCTCGTCCGAGGCGAAGGCCTTGAACAGGCTGCCGTCGTCGTCGGTCTTGCTGGCCAGGTGCCCGGCCTCCACGATGCTGCCGCCCCGGTCCTCCTGGGACGGCGCGATCTGCTCGCGTTCCTCCTGCGCCTGCAGCGAGGGCGCCGGGGTCGCGGCCGGGGCCGCCCCGCCGGTCTCGTCGATCAGGGCGATGGCGGCGTGCACGGCCACCACGTCGCCCTCGCCGGCCAGTCGCCGGTGCAGCACGCCCGCGACGGGACTGGGGAGTTCCACCGTGACCTTGTCGGTCATGACCTCGCACAGCGGTTGTTCGAGCACGATGGTGTCGCCCTCGGACACCAGCCACTTGAGGATTTCACCCTCGACGACACTTTCAGCGAGTTCGGGCAGCAGGACTTCTTTCATGGGGAACCTCGGGAGTGGGCCGCTGCCGCTCAGCGCAGCACGAGGGCGCGCAGCAGGCCATAGATGATCAGAACGGAACCCAGCACCTGAATCCAGCGTTCGCCGCGGGCGTACACCCAGGCGCTGGCCCCCAGCAGGGCGAACATGCCGCCGATCGCGGCGCTCTGCCACGGTTCGGCCAGCCGGCCGGCCAGGGCGTACAGTGCAAAACCGATGCCCAGGCCGATGGAGCCCAGCAGGGGACGAAGCAGGTCGGGTTTCATGGACTTCAGGGTAGGGGCTTTCAGGGGGCTCAGTAGTTCAGGGCGCGGACGCAGGCGGCCACGATGCGGTTGGCTCCGGGCAGGTACACCTTGTCCTGCACGTACGGGTACGGCGTGTCGAAGCCCGCCACCTGCCCCACCGGGGCGAGCAGCGAGTCGAAGACCTGCTCCTGGATGACGTACGCGACCTCGCCCATGAAGTTGCTGATGCGCGGCGCCTCGCTGACCAGCACGGCGCGGCCGGTCTTCTCGACGCTGGCGAGCACGCGGTCCTTGTCCCACGGCACCAGCGAGCGCAGGTCGATGACCTCCACGCTGACGCCCTCGGCGGCCAGCGCGTCGGCAGCCTTCTCCAGGTCCGGCATGACGCCCCCGTAGCCGATCAGGGACAGGTCCGTGCCCTCGCGGCGCACGGCGGCCTCGCCGAACTTCACGACGTAGTCGTGGGCGGGCACTTCACCCTTGGAGGCGCGGTACAGGCGTTTGGGCTCGAAGAAGATCACGGGGTCCTCGCCGCGCACGGCGCTGCGCAGCAGGCCCTTGGCGTCGTAGGGGGTGCTGGGCATCACGACCTTCAGGCCCGGCGTGTGCGTGTAGTAGCTCTCGGGGCTCTGGCTGTGGTGGTGCCCGCCTTTGACGCCGCCGCCCGACGGCGTGCGGATCACCAGGGGCGCCGTGAACTGCCCGCCCGACCGGTAACGGATCTTGGCGGCCTGCGAGATGATCTGGTCGAAGCCGGGCCCCATGTAGTCCGCGAACTGGATTTCCGCGATGGGGCGCAGGCCGCGCACGGCCATGCCCACGGCGGCCCCCACGATGCTGGCCTCGCTCAGGGGCGTGTCGAACACCCGGCGCGGCCCGAAGCGTTCCTGCAGGCCGGCGGTCGCCATGAACACGCCGCCGCGCGCGCCGACGTCCTCGCCGAACAGCACGACGCGGCTGTCGCGTTCCATCTCCTCGGCGATGGTCTCGGTCACGGCCTGGATCAGGTTGATGGTGCGGGTGGCCGCGGCGTCCGTGTGGCGTTCCTGCGTGGCGGTCATGCCCGTCCTCCCTGACCGGCCTGTGCGGTCTGCTCGGCGCGCAGGAAGGCTTCCTGGTCGCGCAGGTGGCCCGGCAGGTCGGCGTACACGTCCTCGAAGATGATGCGCCAGTCGGGTTGCCCGGTCGCCTCGGCCTTCAGGACCTGCTCGTCCACCTCGCGGTGCGTCTGGGCGATCAGGTCGGCGCGTTCCTCGGCGCTGACCGGGTGCCCCAGTTTTTCCAGCAGCTTCTCGACGCGGGTGATCGGGTCGCGGCCCAGCCACTCCTCGACCTCCTCGCGGGTGCGGTAGTGCTTCTCGGCGTCGGCGTCGGCGTTGCTGTGCGAGCCCACGCGGTAGGTCAGGCACTCGACGAGCGCGGGGCCCTCCCCGGCGCGGATCTGGCCGGCGACCTGCGCGCAGACCTCCATGACCGCCACGATGTCGTTGCCGTCCACGTAGTAACCCGGCATCCCGTACGCTTTGGCCTTGATGTGAATGGTCTCGCTGGCGGTCTGCTCGCGGATGGAGGTGCTGATCGCCCACTGGTTGTTCTCGCAGACGAACATCGCGGGGGCCTTCGCGGCGCCGGCCATGTTCAGTCCGGCGTGCCAGTCGCCCTCGCTGGTCGCGCCGTCCCCGAAGGTGCAGACCGTGATCTCGTCCACACCCAGGTACTTCTGCGCCATGGCGTTCCCGGCGGCGGGGGGCACCTGCGAGGCGATGGAGGAACTGATGCTCACGAAGTTCTGGGCCTGCGCGGCGAAGTGGTGCGGCATCTGGCGGCCGCGCGACGGGTCGCTGTTCGTGCCGAGGCACTGGCTGAGCAGTTCGGCCATCGGGACGCCCATGGCGAGACCCAGGGTGTGGTCGCGGTAGTACGGCCAGACCCAGTCGTGACCCACCCGGATCGAGCGGGCCAGGCCCACCTGGGTGGCTTCCATGCCGCTGGACTGCGCGTAGAAGGTGGTGCGCCCCTGGCGGAGCAGCGTGATGAGTTTGCGGTCGAATTCGCGGGCGCGCAGCATCAGGGCGTGCAGCTCGCGGAGGAGGGCGGGCGTGAACCGTTCGGGCAGCGGCTGGACCGGCGTGCCGTCCTCCGCCACGAAGCGGATGGGTTCAGGGGTGAAGGGCTGAATCATGGGCTGGGGCCTCCTGACAGGGGGCAGGGCGCGCGGCGTGGTGGCCGGCTCCTCCCCTGATCGATCTGTCTATCTAACGCTCGTTAGGCATTTTAGACGGTTTGACCCCCGCGCGGGAAACCCGCCCGTCCCGCAGGGCGTGCGCGGCTCTGCCCAGCGCGTGCCGGTCCCACCCGGAGGGCCCTGCCAGGCCCACGCTGTCCGGATGGAATGGACGGCGTGGGCCTGGCAGGGGGGCAGCCGGACCCACCCTGCCCGCGCTCCCGGCCCCCCGCCCGCCACGCCTTGCCTCAATGGACGAAGAACACCAGTCCCTCGGGCACGCCCGCCGGGACGGGTCTCCCCTCCCCTGCCACTGCCAGCCCGGCCGCCCGTTCCCGCGCCTCCTGCAGGTACGCCGCGAACGGCACCGGGCCCGCCTGCCGTTTCGGACGGGCGTCCCCGAACAGACTCATCGGCGCGCGGTCCGCCGGGTGCGTCCAGGCCCCGCTGGCCCAGTCGAAGTCGTACAGCGCCACGAAGCGCTCGCCGTACTCGGCCACGAACTCCATGGCGTCCAGCAGGAACTCCACCTCCTCGTCGGTCGCCCACGGCGCGAGGTTCAGGCGGGTCCAGCCGGGCTTCACGCCGTCCAGGTGATTCACGGCGCACTGCATGAACTGCTCGCTGCGCCGGTCGTCGATCTCCAGCAGCGCGTGCCCGTACGGCCCGGCGCAGGCGCAGCCGCCGCGCGCCTGAATGCCGAACAGGTCGTTCAGCAGCCGCACCACCAGCCTGGGGTGCAGTTGCGTACCCGCCGACGTGAAGGTCAGGAACGAGAGGAACGCCAGCCGGGGCGCATCCAGGTTCCCGAGCAGTTTCAGACGCGGGTTCCCACGCAGCCTGCCCAGGGCGCGGGCGTACAGCTCGTGCTCACGGGCGGTCAGGGCCTCGGTGCCCAGCGCCTCCTTGACCCGGAACGCCAGCGCCGTGCGCAGCTTGCCCAAAATCGCGGGCGTCCCGGCGTCCTCGCGGGCCTCGATGTCCTCCACGTACAGCTGCGCCGTGCGGTTCACGAAACGCACCGTGCCGCCGCCC
This sequence comes from Deinococcus depolymerans, assembly GCF_039522025.1. Taxonomy (NCBI): domain Bacteria; kingdom Thermotogati; phylum Deinococcota; class Deinococci; order Deinococcales; family Deinococcaceae; genus Deinococcus; species Deinococcus depolymerans. The sequence continues at coordinate 29,438 of NZ_BAAADB010000012.1, forward strand.
GGCGTGCTGGGCACGCTCAGGTGGTACAGCTCCTGGCGGAAGCACAGCAGGCCCGGCGTGCCCGGCCCGCCCGCGAACTTGTGCGGACTGAGGAACACCGCGTCGTACCCGTCGGGGCGGCCGGGTTTCATGTCGATCTTCACGTACGGGCCGCTGGCCGCGAAATCGAAGAACGCGAACGCCCCGTGCGCGTGCAGCAGCCGCGCCACCGAGCGCGTATCGGTCAGCAGGCCGGTCACGTTGCTGGCGGCGCTGAACGACCCGATCTTGGGCCGCCCGGCGTAGTGGGGGTCCTTCAGTGCGCCGACCAGCGCGCCGAGGTCCAGGTTGCCGCGTTCGCACAGCGGAACCTCGACGACCTCGGCCAGCGTCTCGCGCCAGCTGATCTCGTTGCTGTGGTGCTCGTACGGCCCGACGAACACCACGGGCCGCTGCGAGTCCGGCAGGGCCTCCAGCACGGTCTGGCGGTGCGGGCCGCCCACGACCAGTCCCAGGATGTCCTGCATGCGGCGCACGGCCGCCGTGCTGCCGGACCCGCAGAACACCAGTTTGCAGCTGCTGTCCGCGCCCAGCTGCTCCTTGATGTACCCGGCCGCCTGATGCGTCAGGTGCGTCAGGTGCGCGCCGGTCGCGCTGTCCTCGGTGTGGGTGTTCGCGTACAGCGGCAGGGCCAGCGTCTCCAGGCGGCGCTCGACCGAGTGCAGCGCCCGGCCCGAGGCGACGTAATCGGCGTACGTCACGCGCCGCTCCCCGAACGGCGTGTCGATCAGGACGTCGGTACCGATCAGGTCAGCGCGCAGCGCAGCAAAATCCATGCCCCATCTTAAGGGACCTTCATGCGGCTCATTGTGCCCACGCGGCCGCGCCGCGTTCGGGAATGCGGGTCACCCTGCCCGACCCGGCCGCCCGGTACACTGCTCAGTTGAGATGAGTGGCTGGAATGTGATCGTGATCGGTGGTGGACACGCGGGCCTGGAAGCGGCGTGGGCCGCCGCGAAGTTCTCCCGCGTGGCCCTGCTGATCGGCAACCCCGCCACGGTGGGCCGCATGCCCTGCAACCCGGCGGTGGGCGGCCCCGGCAAGAGCCAGCTGGTGTTCGAGCTGCAGGCCATGGGCGGCCTGATGGGCCGGCTGGCCGACGAGACCGCCATCCACACCCGCGTGCTGAACGCCAGCAAGGGCCCGGCCGTGCAGTCCCTGCGCGTGCAGAACGAACGGGACGCCTACGCCGAGCGGGCGCAGGACGTGATCTTCGGTCACCCGAACATCGACATCCTGCGCGGCGAGGCCGCCGACCTGGAAAGCGACGGGCGGGGCGGCTGGCTGGTCGTCACCACCGACGGGCGCCGGCTCGCGGCCCGCAGCGTGGTCGTGGCGGCCGGGACCTTCATGCGCGGCGTCACCTGGTACGGGCGGCAGTCCCGCGCCGAGGGCCGTCAGGGCGAGCCACCCTCGCGCTTCCTGTCCGCGCCGCTGGCCCGCGCCGGGCACGTCCTGAAACGCTTCAAGACCGGCACACCGCCCCGCGTGCGTGCCGACGCCGTGAACTTCGCCGAGCTGCTGGAAATTCCTGCCGACCCCAGCCCGCGCGGTTTCACGGGTACGCCCGGCCCGCGCGCCGCCGAGTCGCCCACCTGGCAGACCCACACGACCGCCGAGACGCACCGCCTGATTCACGAGAACATCCACGAGTCGCCCATGTACGCCGGGGACATCGAGGGCCTGGGGCCGCGTTACTGCCCCAGCATCGAGGACAAGGTCGTGCGCTTCGCCCACCACGACCGGCACCTACTGTTCGTGGAGCCGGATGGCGTGCAGACCAGCGAGGTGTACCTCCAGGGCTTCAGCTCCTCGCTGCCGCCGCACCTGCAGGACGCGCTGGTGCGCACGCTGCCGGGGTTCGAGCGGGCCGTGATCCAGCGCTACGCCTACGCCGTCGAGTACGACGTGGTGGATTCCCTGGAACTGACCCTGAACCTGGAATCGAAGCGGATGCCGGGCGTGTTCACGGCCGGGCAGATCAACGGCACGAGCGGCTACGAGGAGGCGGCCGCGCAGGGATTGATCGCCGGGACCGCCGCCGCCCGCCGCGCCAGGGGAGAGGCTGAGCAGTTCATCGGGCGGGAGACCGGGTACATCGGGGTGCTGCTGGACGAACTGGTGTTCAAGGGCAGCAACGAGCCGTACCGCATGATGACCAGTCGCGTCGAGCACCGCCTGCTGGTGCGGCAGGACAACGCCGACGAGCGCATGACGCCCATCGGGCACGCGCTGGGACTGGTGGACGCCGCCGAGGTCGCGCGGGTCGAGGCGAAGTACGCCCGCGTGCAGGCCGGGATCGACGCGCTCGCCGCGCAGCGGGCGCAGGGGCAGACCGGGGACGCGTGGCTGCGCCGCCCGGAATTCACGCTGCCGGACGTGGAGGCGCTGGGCGTGACCCTGCCGGAGCTCTCGGCCGCCGAGCGTGAGGCGGTCGAGATCCGCGTGAAGTACGCCGGCTACATCCGCCGCGCCGAGATTCAGCTGCGGGCCGAGGACCGCTCACGCGACCTGAGCCTGGGCGGCGTGGATTTTGCGGCCATCGCGTCGCTGTCGAACGAGGCGCGTGAGAAGCTGGTGCGCCTGCAGCCGCAGACAGTCGAGCAGGCCAGCCGTATCTCCGGGGTGCGCCACGCCGACATCAGTGCGCTGCTGGTGCACCTGAAGGGGCGGGGTGTTTCACGGGAAACCTGACGGTGAAACACGCCGGGCGGGGCGCACCGAAGGGGGCGCCCCGCCCGGCGTGTTCCTGCTTGACGCCCCGGATGTTTCACGGGAAACTTGACGGTGAAACAGGGGCGCGCTGTTGAGAGGCAGGCAGGCCCGGCTGGAGGTTCCCATCACAGACACGCATTCCACCCCCACGACCACACCGCCCGGCTCCCTGAACGCCTTTCACCAGGGCCTGCTGCTGGGCATCCTGATCGGCGAGGGCTCCTTCGGCGGGGACGGCAAGCAGCCGCAGATCACGCTGCGGATGCACACCCGCCACCAGCGGCTGTTCGAGCGCCTGCTGGAACTGGTGCCCGGCTCGAAACTGTACGGGCCGTATGACCACGGCGGCAGACGGTATTTTCAGTGGATGGCACGCGGACAGGTGCTGCGCGACACGCTGCTGCCCATGCTGGACGCCCTGCCGCTGGAGGACACCGATGAATACGTATACGAGAGGTACCAGGAAATGAAACTCAGGTACAGCCTGTGACCCCCGAAGGCGAGGCGCTGCTGCGCCAGGGCGCCGCCGAACTGGGCCTGAACGTGGACGCGCAGGTGCCGGCCTTCGCCGCGCTGCTCGACCTGCTGGTCGACGCGAACAGCCGCGTGAACCTGACCGCCCTGAAAACCGAGCCGGACATCATCCTGAAGCACTTCGTGGATTCGCTCAGCTGCCTGCGCGGCGGACACCTGGACGGCGCGGACCTGCGCGTGCTGGACATCGGCACCGGAGCGGGCTTCCCGACGCTGCCGCTGGCGATCATGAACCTGCAGACGGACTTCACGCCGCTGGACTCCATCCGCAAGAAGATCGACTTCGTGCGGGCCGCCGCCGCCGCCCTGAACCTGACCAACGTCACCCCACAGGTGGGCCGCGCCGAGACGCTGGGCCGCGACCCCGACCACCGCGAGCGCTACGACCGGGTGGTGTGCCGCGCCGTGGCCGCCCTGCCCATCCTGGCGGAACTGGGCCTGCCCCTGCTGAAGGCGGGCGGACGACTGGTCGCGCAAAAAGGACCCATCAGCGAGGACGAACTGCGCGCCGGCCGCCGCGCCGCCGGGGAAGTCGGGGGCCGCCTGACCGTCGTGGACGCCTTCACGCTGCCCGTGCTGGGCGACGCCCGCACCCTGGTCGTGATCGAGAAGACCGGCCCCACCCCCGCGAAGTACCCCAGGCGTGAGGGCGTGCCCAACCAGCAACCGCTATTCTGGACGGCACGGTGACACGCATGCGACTTCCGGACAACCCTACCCACGCTGCGGCGGCCCCATGCACCCGGACGGACGCATGAAGGTTCTCGGCGTGGTCAACCAGAAAGGCGGGGTCGGCAAGACCACCACCGCCGTGAACCTCGCCGCGTACCTCGCCGCCGGGGGCAAGCGGGTGCTGCTGCTCGACATGGACCCACAGGGCAACGCCACCAGCGGCCTGGGCCTGCGCGGCGCGACCCAGGGCCTGTACGAGGCGCTGGGCGAACCGGCCCGCGCCGGGGAATTCACGCTGGACACCGCCCAGGCGGGCCTGCGGGTCCTGCCCGCCACGCCCGACCTGGCCGGGGCCGGTGTGGAACTCGCCGAGGACCCCGACGCCCTGAGCCGCCTGCTCGCCAGCGTGAGCGGCTACGACGTGGTCCTGATCGACGCGCCGCCCAGCCTGGGCCCGCTGACCGTGAACGTCCTGGCCGCCTCGGACGCGCTGCTGATTCCCCTGCAGGCCGAGTACTACGCCCTGGAGGGTCTGGCCGGCATGATGGAAACCGTCGAGCGCGTGCAGGGCGGCCTGAACCCCCGCCTGAAGGTGCTGGGCGTCGTGCTGACCATGTTCGACGGCCGGACGAACCTCTCGCAGGAAGTCGAGAGCATGGTCCGGCAGCACTTCGGGGAACTGGTGTTCTGGTCGGTCGTGCCGCGCAACGTGCGCCTGTCGGAGGCGCCCAGTTACGCCAAACCCATCAACGCCTTCGCGCCGCTGTCGGCGGGCGCGGCGGCCTACAAACGCCTGAGCGAGGAGGTGATGCAACGTGTCGAGAAAATCTAGCCTCGGACGCGGCCTGGACGCCCTGCTGGCCCGCCCCGCCGAGCCGCAACCCGAGGCGGGCGGCCCGCAGGTGCAGACCCTGAAGATCGAGCAGATCGTGCAGGCCGCCTACCAGCCCCGGCAGGTGTTCGCGCCGGAGGCCCTCGCGGAACTCGCCCAGAGCATCCGCGACAAGGGCGTGCTGCAACCCCTGCTGGTCCGCCCGCGTGCCGAGCACTTCGAGATCGTCGCCGGGGAACGCCGCTGGCGCGCCAGCCAGCTGGCCGGACTGACCGAACTGCCCGTCATCATCCGCGACCTCGGAGACCGAGAGGCGCTGGAAATCGCCATTGTCGAGAACCTCCAGCGCGAGGACCTCGGCCCGCTGGAAGAGGCCCGCGCGTACCAGACCCTGATGGAACAGGGCCTGAACCAGGAGGGCGTGGCGCAGGCGGTCGGCAAGAGCCGCAGCGCCGTGTCGAACGCCCTGCGCCTCCTGACCCTGCCCGAGGCCGCGCTGCGGGCGCTGGACGCCGGGCAGATCAGCGCCGGGCACGCCCGCGCGATCCTCTCGCAACCCGACACGGACCGTGCCTGGGCCCTCGAGCAGATCACCAGCCGCAACCTGAGCGTCCGCGACGCCGAGGCCCTGAAACGCGAACGCCGCGCCGACACGCCCGTCAGGGTGAACCCGCCGCGCGCGTACCGGCAGCTGGAACTGGACCTGAGCCGCCGCACCGGCACCCGCGTGCGCATCACGGGCGAGGATAAGGGGCGTGTCGAACTGAACTTCGGGTCCCGCGAGGAACTCGACCGCCTGCTGAACCTGCTGGGCTACGCCGAGGAATAGGCCGGGTGGTGAACAGGGAAGGGGCCGCGTCATATGGCGGCCTCTTCCGGTTGCGGCTGGTCAGCGACCCACGAGGAAGATGTTCGGCCAGGGCCGGTACGTGCTTTTCAGGGTGTCCTGCTTGAAGACCTTCCCGCCGCGCAGGAAGGACCGCTGCACCTCGATCACCGCGCCCGGCGCGGCCCAGTCCACCTGACGGCGCTGCCCGGCTGGCACGCTGGCGTCGGGAATCAGGCGGTCAGCGGGAGCGGGTGTGGTTTTCAGGGTGCGTGGAGCGCCCACCTGCACCGTGAAGTCCCGCGCCTTCCCGAACACGCTGACACTCAGGCGGGATTCCTGATCGTCCCAGGTGGTCTGGAACCACAGCGCGCCGCCCGTGTCATTGGCGAACCGCAGGTCCAGGCTGGGCTGGTAGATGGTGGCGTCCAGACCCTGCGGATCGTAGTAATGCACCTGGTACGAGTGGTTCTGCCGCTGCGTGACCGGCAGGCCCGCACCGTACAGCGCGCGGAACACCGTGGTACTCACCTGACAGATGCCGCCGCCCACACCGTTCGCGGTGCGTTCCCCCGCGATGACCAGCCCGGTCACGAAACCGGCGTTCAGGGTGATCGGACCGACCAGTTCGTTGAACGACACGGTCCCCCCCTCGACCAGCCGGTCCTGAAAGCGGCTGGCACCCACGTGAATGTTCGTGACGCGCGCCGGGCTGCTGCCGTAGTAATTCGTCTCGCCGGTTCCCAGGTGCGCCGTGACGCCGCGCGACAGGAAGTAATCCAGCGTGCGTCTCGGCGCGCTCTGCGCACCCAGGACCACGTTCACCTTCACGCCACGCGGGTCCTTCAGGGCCGCGAGCAGGTTGGCGCGGGTCTTGTCGATGTTCACCTGAAGGCCGTTGCGCTGCACGACCGCCCAGCCGTCCCACAGTTCCTCGAATCGAGCGTCCTGCGGCGTGGTGGGCAGGTCACGCAGGAACCGTTGCAGGTCGGCTTCCAGACTCTCGGTGATCACGCCGCGCTGCCGCAGCAGCTCCACGCGCTTGCCGGGGATGGTCAGGGTCCGCGTGAACGGCACGGTGGTCTTCCTGCCGTTCACGAGTGCCGGCCACTGGGTTTCCACGTTGATCAGCAGCGGGGCCGTGATCCTGGGGGCCGGCACCGTGACCTCGGGGGTCGGCGTGGCCGGCGCCGGGACAGGGGAGGGGACGGGGGGAGCAGGCACCGGCGGGGAGGGCTCGGCCGGGGAGGGCTCAGTCGGTGGAGGGCCGGGCGGTGGGGGCGCGGGCGCCGGGGCGGGCGGAAGCGCCGGGATGCCGGGCGCCGCCTGCGCGGGGGTCGTCTGCGCGGGGGTTGTCTGCGCAGGGATCGTCTGCGCCGCGCCGCCGGGCCCAGCCAGCAGCAGCGCACTCAGAAGCCAGGACCGACGGGACAGGGTCATGCCCGGCAGTATTTCACGCACCGGCGAAGCTGCCATGAGCGGCGGTTCAGCCGGGCTGCAGGTCCCGCTGGCCGGCCAGTTGCCGCTCGATCTCGGCAACCGCCGCGACCGCGTGGTGACGGCCGTTCTCGATGAACACCTGGTTGGTCTTCCCGGCGAAGCCCGCGCTGCCCACCACGAACAGGCCCGGCACGCTGCTCTGGTAGTGATCGTCGAGGACCAGGCACTCGTCCGGCTGCGCCGCGAGGTTCAGGTCCGACAGGAACGACAGGTCCGGCCGGTACCCGGTCAGCGCGAACGTGAAGTGCGTGGGCAGCGCGAACAGCTGCCCGTCCGGGCCGCGCACCTGCACCCGGTCCTCGTCGATCTGCACGACCTGCGAGTTGAAGTGCGCCGCGATGCTGCCCTCCCGGATGCGGTTTTCCAGGTCCGGGCGCACCCAGTACTTGATGGTGCTCTTCAGTTCCGGGGCGCGCACGACCATGGTCACGTTCGCCCCGCCGCGCCACAGGTCCAGCGCGGCGTCAGCGGCACTGTTGCCCGCGCCGATCACCGTGACGTTCAGGCCCATGAACGGGTGCGCCTCGGTGTAGTAGTGGCTGACGTTCTCGCCGTCCTCGCCGGGAATGCCCAGGTGCACGGGGTTGTCGTAGTACCCGGTCGCCACCACCACGCGCCGCGCCTCGACCACGCCGGGCGTTCCGTCGCGCTTCTCGACCGCCAGCGTGAAGCCCGCCGGGGCGGCGTGCACGCGCGTGACCTCGGTGTACTGCTCGACGTTCAATCCTTCCCGCTGCGTGACCAGCCGGTAGTACATCAGCGCGTCGCGCCGATCCGGCTTGTCGTGCCCGGTCACCATCGGGTGATTCCCGATCTCCAGCTCCGGCGCGGTCGTGAAGAACGACATGTACGTCGGGTACTCGAAGATGGCGTTCACGACGCAGCCCTTCTCCAGCACCACGTAACTCAGGCCCGCACGTTTGCAGGCGATCGCGGCGGCCAGACCCACCGGACCCGCCCCGACAATGGCAACATCAACCAGACTCATGCCCGGCATTCTGCCAGTCCCGGCGGGCCCGGACTGCGGGACAGGCACGGTGGGCGCCGACCGGTCAGGTCAGGCCGGTGTGCGCGACCGACACGTTCCGGTGCGTGGGCGTCAGGAACACCGTGCCGGTCCCGCTGATCACGAACACCAGCCCCTCGCCGCTGCGCATGGCGTTCCGGACGCCCCGCACCAGCGGCCGCAGTTCCACCCGCAGCGACGCGGAGTACATCAGGATCATGTCGCCGTCCACGATCACCGAGTCCCGCCCGTTCAGTTCGATCACCTCGACCTCCGACACGGGCACGGGCGACTCGACCACGAAGATGCCCCGCCCGGTCAGCTTCGGTTGTCGCAGCCCATTGCCGGACAGCGCACCCGCCACGGAACTGTGGGTGTGCGTGCCGAGCTGCATGGTGTCCTGCGCGAGATAGAACGCCCGGTCATCCAGGATCATGTCGTCCCCGGCGTCCCCGGCGGACTCCGCGATGATGAAGTGCCGCCGCGTGGGTTCCGTCCAGACCTTCCCCTGCCCGGTGAAGCGCGTGGCGAAGGCACCCTCGCCCGTTCCGGCGGTCGCCATGGCGCGGCGCAGGAACCCGCCCTGCTGCTGCTGCTCCACGGCCGCCTGCACCTGCCCCACCGAGTACTGGAACGCACCCGGCTCGATCAGCACGCCACTGCCGTGCAGTTCCGCCTCCACCGTGAAGCGGCCGTCCATCTCGCGCGTCTCGTTCAGGCCGTCACTGCCCTGCGAGAAACGCGTCACGTGCGTCAGGGCGTGAATCCGCAGCGTCAGTCCGTTCCCGCGCTGCTCCTGCACGAGTTGCATGTGGCTCATGACCGGCAGTGTAGCCTGCGCCCCCGCCGCCCGCAGGCGAGTCTGACCGGGACGCCGCGCCGCCCCTTAAGCTGAGGGGACCATGACCGGCCCCCCCGAGCGCCGACCCGTTCCCCCGCCCAGCCGGGACGGGCCGCTCGTGACGCCCGAGGAACTGCGTCGCCGCGCGTACCTGCTGGCCCTGGCAGCCGGGCTGATCGTGCTGGCCCTCGTGTACACCGTGGGACACCTGCAGGGCCGCACGGACCTGTACACCGGCGTGTTCATTCCGGCACTGACGATCATGACGCTGTTCAGCGCCGGGTGGTTGCTGGCCCGGCGGTCCGTGACGGTCATCGAGCGGGTCATGTTCATCGGCATGAACGTCGCCCACCTCGCGCAGATCCTCGAGCAGTCGCTCGGACCGGACCCGAACGGCCTGGCCCTGAACGACTCGCCGTACTGGATGCTCGTCACGGTCTGCATGGTCGCCCACCTGATCTACAGCCACCGGACGGCAGCGCTGTACAGCGCCGCCGCGTACATCGTCAGCTGCGCCCTGCCGCTCGGAGCGCTGCTGCTGCAGGCGCGGCCCGTCACGGCCGAACTGCTGCGCGTGCAGCTCACGGTCAGCATCACCCTGATCTTCGTACATACCCTCGCGTGGTACCGCGGGCAGTTCGAGGCGCAGCGCGCCCGCCTGCACCTCGCGCAGCAACTGGCCCACACCGACCAGCTGACCGGACTGCCCAACCGGCGCGGCCTGTACCAGGCCGTGGAGGTCCTGCTGGACCCCGGTGCCGGCGGCGCGGTCCTGCTGCTGGACCTCGACCACTTCAAACGCGTGAACGACCGGCACGGCCATCAGACAGGTGACCGTGTCCTGATCGGTGCGGGCCAGCTGATCACGGCCACCCTCGAAGTGCCCGGCGTGGTCGGCCGCTGGGGGGGCGAGGAGTTCATGGCGGTCCTGCCCGGCACCGACCTCCTGGGCGCGCAGGTGCAGGCCGCGCGGCTGTGCCGCGCCTTCGCCTCGCACGCCTGGCCCGGCGTGGGCTGCGTGACCGTCAGTGTCGGCGTGACCGTCACCCGCCACGCCCCGGGCCTGTCCGCCGGGACCCTCCCGCCCGACTCCCTGCCCACCCTGATCGCCCGCGCCGACCGCGCGCTGTACCGCGTGAAGGAGGGAGGCCGGAACGGCTGGCACGCCCAGCGGGAGCCCTGATGCGGATTCCGGCTGTTTCATTGACAGTGCACGGCTTGAACGGTATTGGTCAACCGTGCAGGCGGAGTCCGTATGAGAGTGGGAGCTGGGCGGGTTCCGGACGTGGAGTTGGCAATCCGGTGAAGTTACGGATTGTCGGCGAAACAAACGGAATCCGTATCAGTGGCGCCGTAACGTCCGGAACGTCAGGTCGAACGCGTTCGCGGCGTCCGCCGGGCGCCTCGTCTCCTGCGTCACCACCCAGCCGCTGCCCAGGTCCGGCATGAACGTGTCCCCGTCCAGCCGCGCGTGAATCACGGTCAGTTCCAGGCGGGTCAACTGCGGCAGGAACAGCGCGTACACCTCCGCCCCGCCGATGATCGCCACCTCCGGCGCGTCCCCGGCGAGGGCCAGTGCGCCCTGCGGCGAGTGCGCCACCCGTGCGCCCGGCGCACTGAACGCCTCGTTGCGGGTCAGGACGATGTTCTCCCGCCCCGGCAGCGGCCGCCCGCCCAGCGAATCCCACACCTTGCGGCCCATGACGTTCGGTTTCCCGCGGCTGAGCGAGCGGAAGTGCGCCAGATCGGCCGGGAGGTGCCACGGCATCCCTCCGTCACGTCCGATCACGCCGTTCTCCGTGACCGCCACGATCCCCACCAGTTCAGGCCCCAGCCGTTCAGGCCCCACCCGCTCCGGCTCAGGGTGCGGGAACATGCCGCACCTCGATCCCCGCGTCCCGCAGGATCTGCTCACCGCTCGGCAGGCCCGACTCCACCCGCACCGACTCCCGGTACGCCGACTCGAAAATCACGCGCCCCACCCGCCGCGAGTTCACGATCAGCCGCGCACACGCCGCGCACGGCTCGTGCGTCACGTACAGCGTGTGCCCCTCCCCGTTCCAGTTCGCGGCCAGCAGGGCGTTCACCTCCGCGTGAATGAAACCGCTCTGACCCTGCTCCAGACTCTCGCGCTCGTTCGGTTCGCCCGCCGCGCGCCCGTTGTACCCCACCCCCACCACCCGGTGATGCCGGTCCAGAATGCACGCGCCCACCCGCACCTTGCTGTCCGCACTCCGCGACGCCCACAGCCGCGCCGTCGCCAGCCCCAGCTCATCGAAGGTCGGGCGGGTCACAGGGTCTCCCGGTGATCCTGCTGCGGCAGGGCGTACGCGTACGCGTACTTCAGCGATTTGATCCGGTAGATCACCAGAGCAGGCGTGACCCCGAGGTGCCGGGCCGCCGCAGTGACCGAGGGGAACCGCTGGGCCTCCACCTGAACGGGACGGGAATTCGTCGGTGTTCGTCCTCTGTTGGCCATCGCCAGTTTCTCCTTCGTTTCTGCACTGTGGGTGCGGCCGTGGAATGAATTGCGTTCGCCCGTTCGGGCCGAGGCGAGTTCCGACATTCGCGCCCGAGTCTCGGGGGACCGTTTCAGACCGTAATTCGGACTGTCCTTCCCCCTCTTCACCGTCAGGCGCGACGTCTCGGACATTTTCCGCCGACTCTCCTCACTGTGGGTTCGGCCGTACATGCCGTTCTTCTCACCGGGGCAGCCATAGAGACGAATCCGCTCCTGCGCACTCAGGCTCCGCATGAAGCGCGCCGAGGAGGCCCTGCGGCGGGTCAGGATCGCCTCCCGATCCGGATGGTGCCGTAACAGGTCCCCGCCGCTGGACATCCGGCTGACGTTGTACCTCAGTGGGTCTTCCTGCGCCAGTCGGGCCGTCTCGATGTCAACCGCTTCAATGAGACTGCACACCGTCACGATATGGAACGAGAAGGCCTGCGCGCCGTACTTGTTCCATGCGCGTTGAAGAAAGACGCAGTGGTGCCGCCCGCACCGCAGATCAGAACGGTGCTGCCGAAAACGACTCCGGAAGCACTCGGTGCGCCCCACGTAATACCGGCCGCTCTCACGGTGGCGAATTTCGTAGATACCTCCGGTCACGTCACTCTCCCCGTTCATGTCAGACTGAAACGGCCATCTTGATATGAGGATGCGCCTTGTATCCTTCAAGTCGGAAATCTTCGTACTTGAAATCGAAAATATCCTTGACCTCCGGGTTCAGATGCATCACAGGGAGGGGGTGCGGCTCGCGCGTCAACTGTTCTTTCACCTGATCAATGTGATTCAGGTAGATGTGCGCGTCCCCGGACGTGTGAATGAACTCACCGGGTTCAAGGCCCGTGACCTGCGCGACCATCATCGTCAACAGGGCGTACGAGGCGATATTGAACGGCAGACCCAGGCCACAATCGACCGATCTCTGATAAAGCTGACAGCTGAGCCGCCCGTCGGCGACGTAGAACTGGAACATGGTGTGGCAGGGGGGCAGGGCCATGTCGTCAATCTGCGCGACGTTCCAGGCGTTCACGATCAGGCGGCGGCTGTCCGGGGTGCGTTTGATCTGCTCGATGACCTGCGCGATCTGGTCGATGCTGCCGCCGTCCGGGGTGGGCCAGCTGCGCCACTGCACGCCGTACACCGGGCCAAGCTCGCCGTCCGGGGCGGCCCATTCGTCCCAGATGCTCACGCCGCGCTCCTGGAGCCACCGGACGTTGCTCTCGCCGCGCAGGAACCACAGCAGTTCGTAGATCACGCTTTTCAGGTGCACCCGCTTGGTGGTGACGAGCGGGAAGCCGTCGCGCAGGTCGAAGCGCATCTGCGCGCCGAACACCGAGCGGGTGCCGGTGCCGGTCCGGTCGGTTTTCACGGTGCCGTTCTCCAGCACATGTCGCATCAGATCGAGGTACTGCTTCATCAACAGCAGTGTAGAACGCTCAGGGCGACACTCTCACATGTCTGAGAAAGTGCCGCCCTGAACGCAGAAATTACAGTTTCAGAAGGTATGCCAGCAGCGCGGTGAATGCAGCGAGAGCGGCGAGCTGGCGTGCCGAACCGGAGAGAAACGCGAAGATCTGAGCGAAGGGGAGTTTCATGCCCAGTGAGTGCAGCAACAGCATGAAGGCCAGCAGGCCGAAGAGAGCCAGGGAAGCGGAGTCGGTCATGGGTACGTGTATCTCCATGCCCATTCAATTGGCGCAGGCAGGCTTAGATTGCGTGGGCAATAGTGAGGGAATGCGCTCCCGTCGGAAGGAGTGCGATCTTGAAAACGCTGTTGTGAAGGCATGGACGGCTGACTTTCAGAGGTGGCCGTCTTCTTTCATGGTGGTGCTGTGCGTCCCAGGTGCGCGGAGAGAGGCGTGTTGCCTGCGCCTGAAAGAATTATAGAACGGCCCTCCAGTTCGGAAGGAGGGCCGTTGCCAGCGGTCTGGGTTTATTTCTTCTGGAGGACGTCGACGGCGTAGTAGCAGGGGTCGTTGTCGCAGGCGGCCATGACGACTTCGACGGTGTAGTCGGCGGTTTTGGTGACTTTCACGCTGACGGCGGGAACGTCGTCGTCTTCCTCGTCGGTGGCGATCAGGTTGCCCTTGGCGTCGTAGACGTTGATGTCGAGGTCGCTGCAGTCGTCGTCGCAGACGCCGTAGATCAGGTACTCGCGGCCGCTGGTCAGGGTGTACACGAGTTCGGTGTCGCTGTCGCCCTCGTCGAGGAAGTTGATGTCGAGCATGTCGGCGTTGACGGTCTTGTAGCCCTTGCCGAGGTAGAAGGTGGTGCTTTTTTTCAGTTCGGTCTGGATGGCTTTTCTGGCGGCGGTGTCGGTCTGCGCCTGGGCGGTGGGGGCGAGGGGCAGGGTGAGCAGCAGGGTGCTGAGGATGATGCGGGCGTTCATGCGGACCTCCGGGGGTGCGGGGATGAGGATGCGGGCGGACCGCTCCAGCGTACCTGTGCGGGCGGTCAGGTGTGTGCGGGGTTGCCGCAGCGGGCCGGGTGTCCCGTTCCCCGGTTCGTGACAGGCCTCCGGTCGGGGCTGGGCCTTTAGACTCAGGTGCTATGACCAACATTCGCAGAGAGTCGGACACGATGGGCACCCTGGACGTGGACGCCAGCCGTTACTGGGGCGCGCAGACGGAACGCAGCATCCATAACTTCCCGATCGGGCGGGACACGTTCGTGTGGGGGCGGCCCGTGATCCGGGCGCTGGGCATCCTGAAGAAGGGCGCGGCGCAGGCGAACGCGGACCTGGGCGAACTGCCGCGTGACGTGGCGGACCTGATCGTGCAGGCGGCGGACGAGGTGATCGCCGGGAAACTGGACGACCACTTCCCGCTGGTGGTGTTCCAGACGGGGTCGGGCACGCAGAGCAACATGAACGCGAACGAGGTGATCAGCAACCGCGCCATCGAGATCGCGGGCGGCGAGATGGGCAGCAAGAAGCCGGTGCACCCGAACGATCACGTGAACCGCGGCCAGAGCAGCAACGACACCTTCCCGACCGCCATGCACATCGCCGTGGTGCTGGAACTGAACGAGCGGCTGTACGGCAGCGTGGGCAGGCTGCGTGACACGCTGCACGCCAAGGCGCAGGAGCATGCGGGGCTGGTGAAGGTGGGCCGCACGCACCTTCAGGACGCGACGCCCATCACGCTGGGGCAGGAGATCGGCGGCTGGGTGGCGCAGCTGGATTACGCGCTGGAGCAGGTGCGGCACGCCGGTGAGGGCCTGCTGGAACTGGCGATCGGTGGCACGGCGGTGGGGACGGGCCTGAACGCGCACCCGCAGTTCGGTGATCTGGCCGCGAAGAAGTACGCCGAGGAGACGGGCTTCGCGTTCCGCAGCGCCCAGAACAAGTTCGCGGCCCTGAGCGCGCACGACGCGCTGGTGCAGACGTCGGCGGCCCTGCGGACCCTGGCGGGCGCGCTGATGAAGATGGCGAACGACGTGCGCTGGCTGGCGAGCGGCCCCCGCAACGGCATCGGCGAGATCACCATTCCCGAGAACGAGCCCGGCAGTTCCATCATGCCCGGCAAGGTGAACCCCACGCAGTCCGAGGCGATGACGATGGTCGCCACCCGCGTGTTCGGGAACGACGCGACCGTGGCGTTCGCGGGGTCTCAGGGGAACTTCCAGCTGAACGTGTTCAAGCCCGTGATGGTGCACGCCGTGCTGGAAAGCATCCGCCTCATTGCCGATGCCTGCCTGGCCTTCAACGACAACTGCGCGGTCGGGATCGAGCCGAACATCGAGAAGATCGAGCACAACCTCTCGGTGAACCTGATGCAGGTCACGGCGCTGAACAAGCACATCGGGTACGACAGGGCCGCCGCGATTGCCAAGAAGGCGCACAAGGAAGGCAGGAGCCTGAAAGAGGCCGCGCTGGCCCTCGGGTACGTCACGGACGCCGAGTTCGACGAGTGGGTCGTGCCGCTCGACATGACGCACAGCTGAACCCGGCTGCGGGTGGGGGAGGGGACCGGCGGGTGCGGGCCTCTCCCCCGACTGCATGATCCTCCCCTGCGCTTGCCTGTAAAAAGCTGTGCTGGAGGGCGCTTTTCGGAGGGCCCGCATAGGATTGACACCCCGTGCATTCCGCGCTACATTAAAGAAATCAAGGTACACCGCCGAAGCCGCCCCGCAGGGCGGATTTTTTGTTTCAGGCGCAGGCGTGCCGGGGCTGCGTTAAGGCGTCCTGATGTGCGCGCCATCCAACCGCGCCGCCACACGCGCAAGCTGAGGGCATGAGCGACGAGCAGAAGACCGGTTACGACCCCGCGAACACCAGTCCCGCCGAGGGTCAGAGCCGCGCCATTCCCGACGCGGCCAAAGGGAAGGACCCGAACATCGACCCCGCCGCGAAACCCGAACCCGCCGAGGGGGGCCGGGACGAGGTGGAAGGCAGCGCCCCCAGCCAGTCCTGAGGCTGTGACGACAGAAGCCCCCCTGAATGTGGCCCGCCCGGACGACGAGCGGGCCGCGCTGCTCGTGTGGATGAAAGACACCCTGCGGCCCGAGTACGGCGAGCGGCCCCTGAACCCCCGGCGGGAGCCGCTGCACGAGCTGATCAGCACGATCCTCTCGCAGCGGACCACGCACGCCGACGAGGAGGCCGCGTACCGGGAACTGCGGACGCTGGGCGACTGGGACGCCATCATCGCCGCGCCCGTGGAGGCCGTGGCGCACGCCATCCGCCGCAGCAACTACCCCGAGAGCAAGGCCCCGCGCATCCAGGCGACCCTGGCCGCGCTGCGCGACTCGCCCGGCGGGTACGACCTGGAGCACCTGCGCGACCTGCCGGTTAGGGACGCCCTGAAGGTGCTGACGGACCTGCCCGGCGTGGGCGTCAAGACCGCCAGCCTCGTAGCCGTTACTCAGTCACGCTGGTTTTTTCGTAGGCATGGCTTGGATGGTGGATGTCGCGCTTCCGTTACTGGTATGAGGTTTCCTACGGCAGGCCAGGCTGATGCGGCGGCAGGATGTACACGTGACACTCGATTTTTCCCCTGAGGCCGTGCAGGCGCTCCGGACGGATGCCCGCCGTAACGACACCATCGCCTTCTCGCTGCGTGCGCAGGCGGGGAGTGAGGCGGATGCTTTCCCGGCGGTGCGGGACGCGCTGATGGCGACGGCGGACCGGCACCTGCGCCTCGCGGTGCACCAGCGCGCCCTGGCCCGTGCGCTCGAGGACGCCAGGAGCGCTGCTCGCCATGGGCCGATGGGTAAGGCTGGCTGAGTAGGAGAGACCATACGCCCTGAAGCGGGACTGACCTCTGATCGAGGTGGTCCCGCTTCAGGTTTCTTTGTGCCTGACGATGATCTCTAAGCCGAGGGCGTCGAGGATGGGGAGCCAGTGTTCCGACCTGGGATTGATCAGCGCGGTGGTGTTGAGCGTGCGCGTGATCTGCTGGCGGGAGATGTTCAGATCGCGTGCGAGGTCTGAGCGGGTCTTACCTTGTTCCTTCAGGGCCTGTTCGACCAGTTCAACAGCGTGAGGGGTGGGGTCGGCGCTCATGCCGACTACTGTAGCAGACCGTAGGCGTTAAGTGTTGACATGTAGACGGTAGGTGTATACACTGAGGTATCAGAAAAGGGGCGCAACCTCCCGCGAAGAAAGAGCGCCCCCCACCTGAAATCCCCCATCACAGAGGATCGCCATGCAAGATACCGCACCCCGCGCCACCACCCGCACCTGGAACACCGTCACCCACGACCGCATGGACGGCGCTGTCATCCAGATCCGCAAGCACACCGTCACCCTGACCCGCACGGCCGCCGGCATCGAAGCCGTCGTGGACGGCCAGACCTGCGACCTGCGCCACGCCATCAACATCCTGCGCGGCGCCACGACCACCACCGTCACCCACGAAGTCCTGGAAGCCGCGCCGATCGGCAAGGCCCGCGCCGCCCGCCTGCACCGCCTCATGGCCCGCGCCGGCGTCGTCAGCGGCCAGCACTACGCCTTCGCCGCTGCCGCGCTCGACCGCGCCGTTCACAGCCTCGCCGCCCTCACCGAACCCGACGCCCGCGCCGTGTGGGACTTTCTCACCTTCACCTTCCCCCGCATCAAGGCCGCCGCATGACCGCCCTCGAACACCTCACCGCCAGCTGCGCCGCCGCCCCCCTCACGCCCGAGGAACGCACCCGCGCCCTCCAGGCCATCGAGCAGCGCCGCGCCGTCCTCACCGCCGAACTCGCTCAACTCGACGCCATCACGGCTGGCCACCGCGCCGCCCTCGCCCCCGAGCACCAGTTCGGGCTGTCTGAGAACGCCGGTCGGAGGCGCGAGTGAACCCCGTCGTGCAGCACTGGGAACTGCGCCGCATGGACGAAGTCACCTGGGAGGTGGTGGGCGTGACCTTCACGCCCCGCAGCGGCCGCCGCGACTTCCGCGCGACCGTTCACGCCGTCCACCCGGAGGACAGCGCGATCACTGGCACCGACGGCGACTGCTACCCGCTCGAACCGTCCACCACCGGCACGGAGGCGCTGTTCATCGTCCAGGCGGATCTGGCTCTGCTTGAGCGGCAACGCAGTGGCCCCCGCGACATGCCCTGCGCGGGCTGCGGGGCGCCCGTCGTCGGCACGCCCGACGAGCTGTGCTTCCACTGTGAGGGGCTGGAGGTGAGCGCATGAAGATCGACCTGTACCGCGCCCGGCAGATCGCCGTCGAGGCGCTCGGCCCGAACGGTGACGACACCCTCGCTGCGCTCGACGCGGCGGGGCTGGTCGTCGTGCTCCGGCGGCAGCTCCCGCGCGACACAGGCGACAGCGAGGAGTTACTCGACGTGCAGCTGGCCACGCCCGCCAACGTGACCCCGATCTGGGGAGTCACCGTCACCACGCGCGAGGGCGAGGTCCTGCAACTGGTGGCCGCTGAGGGAACCGACCTGCAGATCGGCGAGGCCGTGAGCCTCCAGTCGATCATGGGCCACCGGATCAACGTCACCGTGGACCGCGGGGGCGGGCTGCTGCTCGCGGCCGTGGCGGTGGAGCGGTGACCGGCCCGGTCACGAACGGCACGGCGGTCTACAACCTCGATGACGATACGCTCCGCTGGACCCCGGACGAGCGCCTAGACGCCAACGAGTACGCCCTGGCCAAGGCCGCCGGATTCAAGTGGTGGGGCCGCACCGGGGCCTGGGTAGCCACCTGGACGCCCGGCCGCGAGGATCACCTGCTGGCCCGCGTGGAGGAGATCACGCACGAGGCGGACCCGGATGACCCGCAGGCCCGCGTGCAGCGCTTCGCCGGTCACGCGGCGGCGGCGGTGAGCAGGTCCGAGCAGCGCGTTACGGCGGCCACGCAGGGCCTCCCGCCCGGCGGCGAACCGATCAAGGTGGGCCACCACAGCGAGGGCCGTCACCGCCGCGCCATCGAACGCAGCGACCAGAACATGCGCAAGGCCTTGGAGGAGGACAAGCTGGCCGACTACTGGCGCGGCCGCGCCCTGGGGGCCGAACGCCGCGCCCGGCAGAAGTCTGACCCTGGCGTCGTGCGCCGCCGGATTGGCCGCCTGCAGGAGCAGTTGCGCGTCCACGAGCGGACCCTCGCCCAGGCCCCGGACAACCGGTACGCCGGGCGCTGGCATGAGCACCTGACGCTGCGGATCGCGTTCGAGGAGGGCAGGCTGGCCAGCCTGAACCCCGAGCCGTTCGCGCCGGTGACCGCCTACAAGAAAGGCGACATCGTGCAGCACAAGCGCTGGGGCAAGTGCCAGGTCGTCAGCGTGGGGCGCGTCAACCTGAAGCTCCAGCAGCTGACCGGCGCGACCGTCGGCTGGCAGTGGGCCGCGCCGCCCCACGAGGTCAAACCCTGGACTGAACCGCAGCCGCAGCCGGAGTGAAACTCGGCACCCCCGCGACCGTCGTTGGCCGCCTGCTCGCCCTGGAGCAGCGGGTGGCCAGCGCCACCAAGACCCAGCGAGAACTGATCGCCGCGCTGCGGCAGGAGTTGAGCACCCATGACCAGACCCGAGACGCCCTCGACCGCCACGACCACGCCCTCGCGCAACTCGACCTGCACCTCCTCGCCTGCCAGCTCGTGGGCCCACCGGCAGAGGTGGGCGGCCCGGCACCCGCAGACCGGGACGCCTGACGCCTACCTCAGCGAGACGCTGCACGCCGCGCATGAGGCAGACTGCCCCCGCTGCGGCGGCGCGTTCCCGCTGCTGTCGCACGACTTCACCGGCGAGTCGATGGGACGGGAGTGCCTGACCTGCGAGTACGCCGAGGACCTGTAGGGCCGCCCGATTCCGGAGTAACCGCACCACGAGCAGCGCCCCTAGGTCAGTCCTGGGGGCGCTGCTGCTACGGTTCGGGGACTCACCCCCAGCTGACCTCGGCGGTCACGTCTGCGACGCAGGGCTGCTCGCCGTCCCAGGCGCCCTGAGCCAGTTCACGCGCCTGCCCGTAGGTCAGGTGCGGGTACGCCTTGACCAGCTCGTTGGTGAGGCTGTGGGGACCGCTGACCTGCACGCGCCGGAACGAGTCCAGGACGCCCCAGTGGGTGAGGTCGAAGCTGCGGGCGGCGGGGCGGGTTGCGGGGATGCTGGATTCGGTCATAAAGTACGCTCCTGATCGTCTGGGACGGTGTTTTTAGCTACCCTCAGTCTGAAGGTCGGACCCTGGGAAGTAAAGTCGGATTTGGCCGAAAATGCCGTCCCAGACGTTCGCGTTCGGTTCGGCTGAACAAAAAAAAGCGGGAGGCCTGAGCCCCCGCCGCTGGTCTGGTCGGTCACGCCGCCCGGCTCACCTGCCACTGCGCCTTGGCCTTCAGGCGGCCCTGCACGACCCGCGCACGGGCGTCGTCCGCCGCCCCGCCGTCCAGCAGCGTGACCGTCACCGCCTGCCCGTCCAGCACCAGCTGACCGCCCTCGACAGTCACCAGTGCCCAGAACGTCTCGCCGTCCGGCGTGGCCGCCAGGAATGCCAGCCACGCGGTCCCCTTGCTCAGTGCACGCCCGGCGGCAGCGGCCAGATCCTTGCTCGCGTAGACGGCCTGGGGTTTCGCGTCGAGGTGCATCAGTGGGTTGCGGGCCTCGTCGCTGGTGGCCACCGCCAGGGCGCTGACGTCACCGCCGCAGGGCGGGCCGTACTTGATCACTGCGCGAGCGGGCTTGTCGGTCGTGTCGGCCTTGGGCTTCGCGGCGCGCTTGGCCTTGGCGGGCGTCGCCTCTCTGGCCGGGGCGGGCTCTGCGGTCGTCTGCTCGGGCTCTGCGGGGGCGGCGGGCGCTTCCACGACTTCGCCCTCGGGGGCAGGGGCTGCTGCGCCGTCCAGGGCCGTTTCCAGGGCATCCTCCAGGGTGTCCGGCTCGCCCTGATCGGCGTTCGCTCCCAGTTCGGCGCGGATCTCGGCGGCCGCTTCGAACGCCTCGTCCCGGCCCATCTCCTCAGCCTGGGCGATCAGGCGGCGCAGCTCGCCGGGCGTCACGCGGGTCTTGCCGTCGTTGGTGGTCAGGTGGAAGTCGGTGCTGGTGCGGGTCACGTACAGGCCCGCGGCCTTCGCTTCGGCGAGGAGTTGGTCTTTCTGGGCGGCCGTCATTGCTTTGGTCATAATCGTCTCCTTATCGTCTGGGACGGTGTTTTCCCGTTCCTCGGATGTCTGCAGTCTGAACGTCGGACGATCCGAAGTAAAGTCAGAAGAAACGAAAAAAGACCGTCTCAGACGGTCTCGTTCGGTTCGGCTGAACAGGGTCAGGTCAGTTAAATGAGCCGATGTGCCCAGCGACCCCACCCATTCAGAGAGGCATCAGCTGTCAGGCCCCTGCCACCCCCTTGATCGTGTATCAGCTCATCCATACCTACGCGCAACTCAGAGCCGCGAGGCAAGTGCGGCACAAAGTCCGCATTGAGCTGACACTATTGACCTATGTCCGCACCTATCCCTGAGCACCTGCAGCGAGGGCAGCGTATCCCCCTGGCCGCGCTCACCGCGCAGCGCAGCCTGACCGTCCAGGTCAACCTGCCAGGCATGAATGAAGCGGACCTCAGCCTGTTCGGAATTAACGAGCAGCGTCGCCTAGCGGACGACCGATATTTCATCTTCTACAACCAGCTCAGCAGTCCGGAACGGGCTCTCAGCCTGGATCTGCGACGCTCGGAATTCCATATTCATTTGGACCGTCTCCCCCCCAGCATTCACCGACTCACGGTGGCTGCCACCTCGGATAACCAGACGTTCGCAGCACTGGGCGCAGGGGAAGTGCACCTGAGTGATCCGGCGGGAGTGAAAGCTACCTTCAAAGTACAGGGCAACGTCTTCCAGGCAGAAAAAGCTGTACTCCTACTGGATTTCTACCGTTACCAGGGCGAATGGAGGGTCGCGGCCGTTGGACAGGGTTTCAACGGTGGTTTACAGGCCTTGCTCGAATCCATGGGCGGAGAGGTGGTCAATGACCCCCCGACACCGCCTGGGCTTCCGGTCCCTCCGCAATCCAGCAGCCCACTGCCCATCCAGCAGTGGCCTGCCCTCAAGTCCGTGCCCCTCTTCCCGCCTACCGGCACCACCTGCCGCCGCTGCCAAGTCAGAAGTAATCTTCTGAACCGACTCGACACCCAGGGCATCTGCGGGCGCTGCCAGCGAGAAGTGGCCGAAGGCCTACGCCAATTCCGTCTGAGGTTCGTTGATGCTTGTGCCGACAGCGTCATGGAGTACAGCGAGTGGCAGGACCTGCAAGCTGTTATCGACCGGGAACGCCTCAGTGCCCACCGGGCGCTGGAATTCGTCCGCTCTGACGCCCTGCGCTTCCTGGAGCGAATGTTCGCGCTTGCCCGAGCAGACGGACAGATCACCCAGGAAGAGGAAACCACATTTAACTGGATGGTCAAGCACCTTGAAGTGCCCACTACCATGGTCAGCCACCTGCAGCGGGAACTGGAAGAACTCAAGCAGGCCGCGCAGCTGCGTGCCGGAAACTTGCCCGCCATCCGTAGCAGCATCATGCTTGAGGCAGGAGAAATTGCCCATCTGGAATGCACTGCCACGTACCGGCACGTTACGAGCACCCGCACCCGAGACATCCCCGGCAAGCTCGTGGTCACAAACAGGCAGGTACACTTCCTCAGTCCCACTGAAGGAGGCTGGAACATCCAGTATGCAAAGGTCCTGCAGATTGAGGAACTACCGGATGGAGTCAATCTGGCGCTCGGCGTGAAGAAAGGCAACGGGTACTACCACGAGGTGCGCCAACCCGTGCTGCTCGGGGCCACCCTGGACGCACTGGTCCGCATCAACAAGCGCCTGCTGATGATGCCGCAGACGGAGCGGGCCAGCCGCAGCATTCCTCAGAAGGTCAAACTTGAGGTCTGGCAGCGTGATCAGGGCAAATGCGTCGAGTGTGGAGATAGCAACTATCTGGAATTCGATCACGTCATCCCTCACAGCAAGGGGGGTGCGAGTACCGTCAACAACCTTCAGCTCCTCTGCCGCCGCTGCAACCTGCAGAAAAGCAACCGCCTCTGAATGATACGAGGCAGCCGGAATACCCGGAGATCCCGGTGCGGACCGTCCTGCGTTCATCGCTGAAGCCACGCCTGCGGGTCATCCCAGCCGCCACTGTCGTGTGCACCCGGCCCTTCCCCGCGCAGCTGCCGCCAATTGCCGCGTACCGCTCTCGCGGGTCATGCTTCCCCACCTCTCCGGATTACATGGGCGCGTGCTACAGGGTGCGTTCCTGCGTGCTCTGCGGGTCGGACGGAGGGGGCGGCCAGGGGTAAACGTCATCCGGGCAGGGTGCGTCCCACGCTCAGGGCGCGCGCCCTGCCCGTTCCAGGTTGAGCGCCAGCAGTCGGGCGAGCACCTCATCCTCGCTCAGCGGCCACTCCCAGCCGTAGGCGGCGGCCACCGCCTGATCCAACCGCTCATGAGCCAGCTTCAACGTGTAGGCCGGACTGGTCGTGCCCTCCACCGCTCCCAGGGCGTTGTACATCCCCGTCAGCGTGTACCCCTGCGCGCGCATCCCGTCCCTGGCCGTCTCCACGAACCGCCCGGCCGCCGCCACCGCCTCCTGGCTCGCCGGCGTCCACACGGGGAACGGGAACGTCTCAAAGGATGTCGTCGAGGTGTAGACCGGTCGATCCTCATGGGTACTTCCTGCCTTCTGCGCCCAAAGAATATGCACGCGGCTGTTCAGCAGACCATGCATCCAGTCCTGATCACTCGCCACGACCACCAATCGCCCTGACGGCAGGTCCCGCGCCTCGCACCACACGAACGCCCGGTGCTTCGCCACGATCGATGTTCCCAGGTACCGGGAGAGTGGCGCCAGCGCACGACGCATGGCAGGCATCACTTCCCCCAGCTGCCAGTACCGCTCACGCCTGGATTTCCGGTTATTGGTCGCCCGCACCGGCTTCACGTGTTCAACGACATGCGCGAACGGCACAAGGTACTGCGCAGCTTCCTCCTCACTCCGGGACGCGAAGTCGATCACCCACGTGTCGCCCCGCACGTCCATCAGGTCATCCCCGTTCAGCAGGGGCCGCAGCACGTCCGCGTTGCTCACCCCGCCCGGATTCGGCAGCGCCAGCCACGCCCGCGCCACGTCCCCCGTCACGTCGAACGCCCCGGCCAGCTTCACGCCCTGGAAACTCAGCCCGGCGTTCTCCGGCAGGCGCACCGCCTGCGTCACATCCGCCCCGGCCGACAGGTTCGCGTGGATCGCCGGGACGCTCACCAGCACCTCTCGCTCCTGCGGCGTCCGCTCCCCCTCAAGGTGCCCCAGCAGCCGCTCCTGTTCCTGCCCGCCGTCGAAGCACACCGCTGCCACCCGCACCGCCGCGCCGTCCTGCAACCACGGCAGGTTCGGCCACGCCCGGAAAATCGCTCCCGTCTCACCGATCCGCTCCAGCACCTGCCGGTTCCCGAGCATGTTGATGCTGTTCGTGCTGATCAGCCCCGCCCGGCGGGTCACGCCCCCCTCAATCGCCGCGCGGGCCTTCTCGAACCAGTAGCAGACCAGATCACTGCTCGCCGCCACGCGGCCCTGGTAAGCGGCCCGCAGCTGCTGAAGGTACGGCAGGCCCAGGCGGGGACCCTGCTTCTTCTCGCCCAGGAAGGGTGGATTCCCCACGATGAACTCCGCTGCCGGCCAGACCGTCTCCACGTACCCGACCTGCCCGTCCTCACCTGCCACCGCCGTGAGCAGCGCGTCCCCCTGGCGGATCTCCGGGAGGCGCTGCAGGACCGGCGTGTCCCACTCCCCGCCGTGCGCGGACTTCCACTGAAAGTACGCAATCCACACGGACACGCTCGCCAGCTCATGCGCGAACGGCTCGATCTCCAGGCCCCGCAACTGCCGGGGGTGAACGCGCGGAGGCAGATCGAACGGCCCCGCCCCCAGTTCGAACGCCAGCAGCCGCACCTCGTGCTCCAGGTCAAGCAGCTGCCCCAGAGTCACGACCAGGAAATTCCCACTCCCGCACGCGGGGTCCAGGACGGTCACGTCCCCCAGGCGCGCATGGAAGGCCTGCAGGGCGTCCAGCGCCGCACGTCGACCGCCGCGTTTCGTAGCGAGCACCTCCGCGTCCGCCTTCACCTTCGCCCACTCGCGCCGCAGCGGCTGCATGACGACCGGGTCCGTGACGCGCAGGATGTCCGGGACGGACGTGTAGTGCGCGCCGCGCTTACTGCGGGTCGCGGCGTCCAGGCTCTGCTCGAACAGCGTCCCGAAAATCGCGGGTTCCACCTCCGCCCAGTCCAGCGTCGCCGCCTGCAACAGTCGGTCGGCGTCCCCCTGCGTGATCGGCAGGGCCGCGCCGTCATCGAACAGCCCACCGTTGAAGTGCCGGACGTCCGTGCCCCAGAACTCCCCGCCGCCTTGCATGGCCGTGAACAGCTCCTGGAAGTACCCCTGCGAGCGGTCCGGGTGCTCCCGTGCGCGCCGCAGAACGCGGGTGAGCAAGCCACGTTCGAGCAGGCCGACATCCTCGGCGAACATGGCGAACACGACCCGCATCAGAAAGTGCGCGGCCGGAATGGGCGCCGTTCCCCTGGCGGCGAGGGCCTGCGCGACCTGTCCGATCTGCGCGGTGGCGTCCTGCGTGACCCGTTCACGCAACTGGCGCGGGTCAAGTCGGCCCGGGTCGCGGAACGCGGCGCGCAGCACCTGCAGGGCCGTGAGGTCCCCGCCGACGGGTGCGTCCCGTTCGATGTCGTCGAGGGTGATCCGCAGGGTGCGGGGGCTGCTGCCGGTGAAATTCGTGTGGATCTCGATGACGTTCAGGTCCGACACGATCAGCAGCGGCGGGTTGTCCAGCTCTCGTGCGTACAGCAGCGCCTGTTGCAGCGCCTTCCCGAGGCTCTTGCCGTGCCCCTTGTACTCCGCGATGAAATGACCGCGCTTGAAGACGTCCGCGAACCCAGTCTCGCCGGTGCCGGCCTTCTTGACGTGCTTCTCGAAAGCGTAGTTGTCCGGGTCGCCAGCGTCGGTAGGGCCGCGCTCACCGAGCAGGGCGCAGAGGTCCCGCCAGTGCTCCTGGTACGCAGCGCGTTCGGTGAGGCGCGGCGCGAGGTCCCGCCACTTGACCGCGAATTCCTGGGGTTGCATCACGGCGCAGTATGCGTCAGGCAGGGCCGGTCGGGGGGCGCACGTGTGGCCGTGCGGAGCGTCAGGGCCGGTAAGCTGCGTGGCATGACGATGGATCGCGTGCGAGTCGGTGTGTTGCTCTACCTGCTGCTGATCTGCCTGTCGAGCGTGCTGACCTGCACGTACCTTCTGTGGCAGATGGTCACGCAACCGGAGACGCGCGGCCCGGAGTGGATTCTCCTGGTCTTCGGGGTGGTCTGGGTTCCCGGAGCGATGGTCTACGTCCTGCGCCTGCTCCGGCCCGCAGCAGGGGAGACTGCATGAACGAATCCACCCCGCCCGGCGTGTACGTCACCGTCACGCACGTCGAAACCGGAGAGGTCGTCCGTCATCTCGGCCCCTACGACACCGCCGCCGCCGCGCGAACCGCCGCCGGCCAGCAAGCCGGCCAGCCGCTCACCTGGGCCCGCGACCCCGAAACGTGGCGCGCAGAGATCTTCCCCTTCTCGTACCATGTCCCAGCCGACCCACCTGCCGAACTTCCGTAACGAAAAAAGGCCCCCCGCCTCACGCCGAAGCGCAGACAGGGGGCAAAAAAGTCGCAACCAACTACGGGCTGGAGCGGATGGGGACCTTTTAGAGAAGGAACTGCGTGGGCGGGGAGTGTTGGAACGTCTGGAAGAAGACCGGTTCTGCTGTGCTCATCGGCAGGTGCGGGGCGGTCGAGTCGGCCACCTCGCGGATGCGGTCGGCGAAGGTCTGCACGAAGGCAGTGACTTCCGTGTGGATCTCTGGCAACGTGTGCGCCATGTCTGGATGGTAGGCCTGCTGCTGTGTCGCGTCGAACAGGTCGAAGACGGGCTGGTGGGTCAAATCCCGAGCAGATGGGCCTACTGAATCGTAGCGACGTTGCAGCGCTGCCGGCCCCAGCCGCGCGCGATAATCGATGTGCTTGCGGTGCATCGCGACGGTGCTCCGCGCCCGAACCGCGGCCTGAATGGTGGCAGACTGGGGCGGCTGAGCCGCCCTCATTCCGGTGTACTTCTCGCTGTACGTCCCCACCTGTTCCAGGGTTTTCCTCATCGCTTCCTCCAGCGCGCCGAACGTGGCGAAGTACTCGCGCAAGAGGCGGGTCCGGACGGGCCCTATTTTCCCCGAGAGGGCCATGGGCACCAAGTGAAGCAGCTCAGACGGGACGTGCTCCAGCGTGCGCGGCTGCGTGACGCTCAGCCAGCGCTGACTGATCGCTTCCAACACGGCCAGCGACTCGCAGGTATCCGACGCATTGAAGTCCATCGCGTAAGCCCCGGACGACTCCCACCTGCGCCAGAACGGGTAGTCCTGGCAGATTGGCGGAATCGTCACGACCTGAAGCGTGCCCGGCGTCCAGCCCTGCACGATGCCAGCCCACACCTGCGCTTCCTGTTCGTCTGTGCCGAGGTCGATGGTTTCGTCGTGTTCCATACTTCATCTTGCAGCGATTCCCCTGGCCGGAGGCGTCGACTTTGGGCAGACGCTTCATCGCCTGATTCGTCTGATATCTCAGGGCACAAGGAACGGCCAGAGTCGCAGCATGGACAGGGAGGCAAACGGCTCAAGGTGTCCGATAGTCAAGGCGCTTACTGGCCAGCGGCGCGTCATCCAGATCCGCCACAGCAGGCCACTCGCCCGTCGAGCGCAGCACGTCCTCAACCGTCGCACTGGCCAGCAACGGCCGGAACCCCGGCAAGGCGCTCGGGTCCAGCGGCGCCAGGTCTGCCGGCAGTGCGCTCGGCGGCATCGCGGCAGGCGGCTGCGGCTGTGGCACCTGAGGTTGATTCACCACGACCGTCGAGCGGCCGCGCTCAGTCAGTGTCGAAGCGAAATCCTTGAACCCGGCCGCGATCGCGCTGGACACCAACCCGAACGTGATCCACGTCATCGGCGGCGCGGACGACCCGAACCGCGCCCCGTAGCCGTTGTAGAACAGCAGCGCCGCCAGCACCTGCCCCACCACCGCGCTCAGCAGCAGCGTGCTCCACCAGGGCAACTTCATTCCCTTCCGCTCCAGTTGCCGCTTCAGGAACTGGACGATGAACAGCACCGCTCCGGCCATGATCGTCACGTCCCCGCCGAGCTTGCTGGGATCCGTCACCGGCAACGCGGCCGCCGCCGCGAGGGACGTCGAGGCGAGCGCGGCCAGCAGCAGGACGACCCGCCTCACTTCGCCGCCTTCACTTCATCAGCGGTCGCCGGGCGGATCCACCACTTCCCGCCGCTGTACCCCAGCACGGCCGTGTACGGAATCACGACCCGCGACTGCGTGACCGGCCGGAACTGCCCGTCCGGTCTGGCCAGCATCACCACGTCCCTGGCATCCGGCAGTTCCGGCGCGACCAGCGGCGCAGGTGGCGCCAGCCGGGCCCGCACTTCACGCATGACAGCCAGCACGCCGGGGCGCGTGTCCGGCTGATCGATCCGCACGCGCTTACGCGGGTCTTTCAGGTCGGGCACGGTGCCCCGGATGTGCATCTGCCGCCCTTTCTGCGGGTCGTTGTTCACGTAAGGGCTGTTCTGCCAGGAGCCGTACGCGCGCCCGTTGTACGACCACGCCGCATCCGCGCAGGCCTCCTCGCCACTCTGCGGCGTCAGCGCCGAGCGGCCCAGCGCCGCCACCTTCCCCTGCAGGAACGCCGCGGCGCACAGCACGCCCGTCCGCACGTCCGTCTCCGGGCTGGTCAGGTCCGAGATTCCGTACCGCGCCCCGTACGCCCGGACCTGCGCGGGGGAGAGGGGCGGGTCGAACTGGAACGGCCCGCCCACCCGCTGCGTGCGCACCCCGAAGTTCGACTCGCGGTAGTGCAGCGCGGCCAGCAGCGCCCACGGCACCCCGATCTTCGCCTGTGCTTCCAGGTACAGCGGCTGCCAGCGCCGCACGGCATCAATCTGTGCTGCATTCAAGTACGTCACGGTTCGTCCTCCTCCGGGTCATCCGGCCAACCGGCCGGGTCGAACCCGAGCTTTTCGGCCTCTCGCCGAGCGCGCAGGCACAGGTCCTGCCACTCCATCGCGTACCGGGCCCGCACTCGCAGCCGGGCATTCTCCTCAGCCAGTGCGTCCCGGATCTCCTTCTCCTGACCAGCCGTCCCAGTCACGAAGCCTTTGATCAGCACCCCGATCGCCGCGAGCGCCCCACCCCCACCCAGCCAGGTCATGGCCGTACCCAGGGCGTCCTTGGTCGGCTCATCGGTCATGCGGCACCCGCATCACGTGCCGCCGGAACCACGCCACCCGCACCATGCACAGCCACAGCGACCGCCCGAACAGGAAGATGCTGCCGCTGCCGAACACGTAGAACATGACGCTGCCGAACACCAGCTCCGCGCCCTCCCAGAACATGCTGCCCACCCAGAACATCCAGAAGGCGCTGAACGCCGTGCTGATCAACCCGAACGGAATCCGCGTCGGCACCCACCACAGCAGCGCCCCGGCCAGCAGGTTCCACAGACCCCACAGGTTGAACCCGAACGAATCATCGAACGCGCTGTACCCCTGGAACAGCAGCGGCAGGTTGGGCCGCACGATGGCAATCACGCCGAACACGACGTGCCCCAGGCCCAGGCTCATCCGCAGCGCCCAGACGGCGCCATTCCAGAAGGACGCGTCACGGGGCTGCACGCAGCACCTCCCCGGCCCGCCACCGCTGCGGCGAGCCCGGCAGGCTGTATTCCCAGCGCCAGGAGTACAGCGTCCACAGTTCCTCTCGGGGCACAGGGGTCTTTGCGAGGATGCCCACGTCCCACGCCCCCTGAAGGGGCTTGATCGGCTGGTAGGGCGCGCCGCTCTGGCGAGTACTGGTGGTGCTGGACTTGCGCACGCGCATGACAGTGCCGGGCGGGCACTCCGGCGCGAGGCGCAGCGAGGCCCGGTAGGTGACGCCGAGCGTGTAGTCGGGCACCACTTGCAGGCGGCAGGAGCGAACGGTCGGCGCGGGGAGCGCAGCGGCTCCAATCAGGACCGCGCAGACGAGAAGAAGGGCCAGTGGCCTGCGTCGCATAGGAATCACCTCGTGCCCGGCAATGAATGAAACGCGCCCCAGGCCGGGAGGCTGGGGCGGACAGGTAACGTGGGAGCGATTATCATTCCCGGCGTGCAGGACAAGCTCAACGTGATCAAGCATCAAGGATTTCAAGTGGTGATCGGAGGACTGGACCGACCGACCGTGTTCCGGTACCGGGTAGACGAGTACCGCGTGTGGCACGAAGGGGTGCCGCGCAAAGTGGAGGTATGGCACCAGCCGACCCTTCGCCTGAACGTCCGGGTGTCGCGGGTGGACGTCGAGAGCGGGACGTGGGACGCGACGCTCTGGCCATGAGGCCGAATGGGACGTGCTTTGATGGGCGTGTAGGTCCCCTGGTGTGGACCTTGGACCTGCGCCAGCAACGGCCGCTTCTCTCACGGAGTGGCCGTTTCACCTGATACGAATTCCCTTTGTTTCGCCGGCAATCCGAACCTTCACCGGATTGCCAGTTCCACGTCCGGAGGGGCGTTTGGCTCCCACTCGCTTCGCTCGGATTGAACTGGCTTTACAACCCATTCAATCGGAGTCCGTATGAGTTGTCCGCTACTGACCGGCTGACGCAGTCAAGGCCAGGGCCGTGAATCAAACGGGCGTACCGACCAGCGCGTACTCGACACCATTCTCCTTCATGCGTAGTTCAGGCACGCCCCCTGGCGCCGCCAGAATGTACGCCTGCCCGTCTGTCAGGGACAGCGGCACGGCCGACCGAGGCAGCGCACCCGGACCCAAGCGGCCAGTCACGCCTGCCACTTGGACGTCACCGGCCAGTAGCAGTGCCCAGGTCGGATACCCATACTGGTTGCCGCGTGGCAGATCTGTCCCAGCCGGGTTAAATCGGTTGTTGTAGTTGTCGTACATGCGGCCGACCGTGAACCCCGGATAGGTCGGGGCGGTTTTGTTGTTCTGCCCCGACATGCCAGCCGCCGGACC
This sequence comes from Deinococcus depolymerans, assembly GCF_039522025.1. Classification (NCBI taxonomy): domain Bacteria; kingdom Thermotogati; phylum Deinococcota; class Deinococci; order Deinococcales; family Deinococcaceae; genus Deinococcus; species Deinococcus depolymerans. Next base: position 60,417 of record NZ_BAAADB010000012.1, read on the forward strand.
GTCCTGGCTGGCCCACGCGATCCGGTAGGGTCGACCGGCACGCAGCCGCACCGGGACAGCGAAATGCGCAACACACTGCCCACCGGTCACGGTTGCCGGGGCGGTGCTCCCCAGGTACGTAGACGTGTCGGCCTCCCAGATGTACCCGCGCCGCGTTTCGCCGTTCCCGTTCTGGTTGAAATCATGCAGGCCGCTCAGGTACGACTCAGCGGCAGGGCTGAAATCCGCCCACACACCAGCCGTCTCGAACCCGCCGTCGTTCTGGAAGGCCACGAACTCCGGGACGCGCAAGTCCGGGCCGTACCCGTTCGAGAGGGGAACCGGGTGGTCTCGACCGAACGTCAGTGCCAGCGCACCTTGAAGTGCGGTCAGGCCACGCCGCGCATCACTATCGAAGAATGTGGGTCTCACACGCCCTCCATAGCGGGCAGAACTTCCCGCCAGTAGTCCACGCGAACCGCGCCGTTCTCCTCAACGGTGACGCGCAGCGCCGCGAGCTGCGCGTCCCGCAGGTCGTCCAGACCGCCGCCCTCACCTACCAGGGGCGCGTCCGTGGTGTTCAGCAGTCCAAACTGCGCGCGGCCCGCCGAGACGCGCAGCAACGCGCGGTTCGCGCCGGGTGGGACGCTCAGCGCCTGCTCCGCGCCGGGCGCCAGAACCTGCGGCGCGTACGCCGCTGTCACCTGCAGCGGCGCGCCGGCCGCAGCGCCGGCACTTTCGCTGCCGACCAGGGTAACGGGCAGCGGGTCGGCCGGCGAGACGGGCGCGGCCGTGCCGTCCGCGCGGCCCGCGAACAGCAGCGTCACGCGCTCCGGGACGCGCAGGAAGCTGCTCAACTGTCGAATCAAGTGCATGTGTGCTCCTCTCCGGCTGGGGAAGCCCCCCACCGCGCCGGACGACGGTGAGGGCCAGGAACAGGTGGGATGTCTACGGGCGCTCAGGTCACGACGCCGCCCTGCTCAGCGGACAGGGGCAGTGCGTACCACTGCCCCTCGTGCCACACCCGCAGCACCGGCGCACTCCCTGCTGTCAGCAGCAGCTCGGTATGTCCTTCCCGCAGGCCACTCGCTGACGGCACGCGCGCCTGCGGCATCGCCGTCGGCGCGATCATGCCCGGCGTCGCGATCACCGGCACCGGCACGAGTTCCACGCCCACCACGCCCGGCACCACGGCGCCGCTCCCGTCCAGCGCCTCCACGTCCAGGCTGTGGTCGTACCCGAACCCGGCCGTCACCGGCACGCTTCGGTCCTCCCCGAACCGCAGGACCAGTCGGTCCCCGGTGTGCCCGAAGCTGAACGGCAGGGTCGTGATCAGCGTGCCGCCCACGTACGGCTCGACGTTGAGCGTGAACAGCGGGAAGTTCCCGGTGGGGGCCAGCACCGCGAGTTCCTCCACGTCCGCCTGGGTGAGGTTCGTCACGCCCGGCAGGAACACCTGGCGGTACGCGCCGGGGCGGCGCAGGTTCCCGTTCGGCGTGAACGTCAGCGTCCGGACGGTCCGGGGTTCGGTCGCTCCGGCCGTCATGCTGCGCGCCGTCAGGCTGTCGCTCAGCGTGCCCAGCGGCGTGTACCCGGGGAGGACGCTGCCGCCCAGGCCGCCGCCGGGCGTGCCGGCCCCGCCGGTCTGTTCGAGGAGGGCGACGCGCTGCTCGAGCGCCTGGTGCCTGGTCTTGGGGGTCAGGGGTTCGGTCATGTCAGGTGGTCCTTTCGAGGGTGATGAAGCCCTCGCTGTCGGCGGTGGCGGTCGCGTTGGTGACGGTCACGAACCCGTCACCGTCAGTGGTGGTCTGCGCTTCGACGAGGGTGACGAAGCCCTGCGCGTCGAACTGCTCAGTGAACGGGCCGGCACTCCCGCCCCCGCCACCCTGAACGGGCCGGCTCCGGGCGCGCAGGACGGCCACCACGCCGCTGTCGTCGGTGCGGGTGAGGCGCAGCGCCCCGGCGGTCAGGGTGAAGGGGAACGTCACGGACGTCCAGGTGTTTCCGTCGCCGGTGTGCTCGACGGTCACAGCAGGGCCATCCACGCCGAGCAGCTCGGACCCGATCAGGCTGCCCGCGCCTGGGTTCAGCGGGATCAGCAGGCCCCCGTCGGGCGTGGCGTCCCCGAGCAGCAGCGGCACGGCCACCGCGCCGACCAGCTCGCCGGGCTGCCCGTCCACCCCGTCACGCCCGGCCGGTCCCTGCGGGCCAGCCGGACCCTGAGGCCCCTGTTCGCCCTGCGGGCCTGGGGCGCCGAGGAGTTGCGTGACGGGTTGGTACGTGCCGGCCTGACGCTGGTAGATCAGGCCGCTGCCGTCCGTGTCCGCCCAGACGTCCCCGTCACTGCCGACCCCGTCGTCCGGGGGGCCGGATGCGAAGCGCCACTCCCCGCCGAGCCGCAGGCCGCCGCTGGCGTTCAGGGTGCCGCTGCTCAGGTCGGCGGTGCCGTCCCCGCGCCGCACGGCGAGGCTGCCGATGAAGGTGCGGACCTGTGTGAAGTCCCCGCTGCCGTTCCGGGAGGCCTGCGAGACCTGCACGGTGCCGCCCGCGCCGATCCCGGCGTCCCAGTCGGCGGGGAGCGGCACGTCCAGCAGGCCGTCGCCGTTGCGTTCGACCTGCAGGCGGCCCTGGGTGCGGTCGGCGGTCAGGCGGGTGCGGTACGGGGTGCCGTTCGCGGTCGGCACGCCGCTGGCCGTCCCGAGGATGACGTTGCCCCAGCTGAGGTGCTCGCCGTCCCAGCGGAGGTTCTTCGTCTCGCCGACGACGGTGAGTTCGAGGATCGGGGCCTGGGCGGGGGTGCCGGCGGTGGGGGCCCAGCGGTGATCGAGTTGCAGTTGCAGGTCCGGGGCCTGCCAGCGCCCGGCGCTGAGCGTGACGGTGGTGCGCAGGGTGCCGGGGTTGCTCTGGAGCGGCATGGGGCCGAGCACGAGTTCCCCGGCGGTGATGGCGGCGCCGGCGCCAGCGTTGCTGGTGACGGCGTAGTCCGGGCCGAGGAAGGTCCGGTCGAAGAGGTCCACCCAGGTCCACTGGGCGGGGTCGGGCGGGGAGCCGGGTTGGGTCATGAGGGCACTCCAGTCAGCGCGAGCAGCAGCCCCATCAGCTGGCCGCCGCGCAGGTCGAGGGTGAAGGTCAGCGGCTGATTGGGAGGGCTGACCAGCGGGGTGATCACGGCGAGCGGGTACACCCCACGCGGGTACCGCCCGGCCGTGTTCGGCCGGGCGTACGGACCGAGGGGGCGCAGGGCCACGTCCTGGCCGTCGATCTGCCAGGGGCGTGGGGGCAGGGTGCCGCGCGCGGTCAGGACGCGGATCATGGGCTGGTCGAGCAGCGGTGGTCCAGCGGGGTAAGTCACGCGCAGCTTGCCCGGCACCTTCCGGCGGTCGTCGATCTCGTCGGGCCACCCGGCCGGACTGAACGCACTGCGCCGCGCGAGGATGGCCAGGGCAGTGGGGGATGCCTCCCACGTCTGGGCCTGGGCGTTCCAGCGTTCGACGAGGGTGGGGCGCAACCAGGGCGCGTGCGCCCTGGGAAGGGGTTCGTCCCGTGACGCACCGGGAACGGCGTCCACCACCGCCACGCCCAGCGGAGGGGGTGGCGGTGCGCGGTCCGGGGGGAGGGGGGTGGTCGGTGGGGTGCGGGGGCGGGCGAGGCGGGCGGCGCGCCAGTCCTCGGCGCGGGCGTCCCGCCACGGGTCCCAGTCACGCAGGGCCAGTCCCATAACGTGCTCCTTCGGGTGAGTGGCTTCAGGTTTCAATGGCTTCAGGGTCGCGCGTCAGCGCCTCATGTGGTGGCCACGCGCTGTACAGCGGTCCGGTGCGCGCGAATCCGGACCAGTCGAGTTCACTCACGCCCAGGCCGTTCAGGAAGGTCTGGAGTGGAACGGCCCGGGCCCTGTCTGGCCCGTCGGGCGGCAGGTCGACGCGCGTGACCGTCCCGGCCACGTCGATCAGCAGGACGGGGCCGCCGTGCGCGCCCCGGTACGCGGCCCAGCTGCCGGGACCGGGAAAGGTCCCGGCGGGTGTGACGAGGGTGTCGAGGGGGGTGAGGGTGGCGGGGTCGCGGCTGGCGGGGCCGTCGATGCGGACGCGGCCGTCCGGGGAGAGCCAGCGTGGGCCGCTCAGGTCCACCAATGCCGGGAGGGGCGGCTGGTCGGTGGCGAACACGAACCGGTCGAACACGGCGCCTGTGGCGAAGGTGGGGGCCGGGTCGTACAGGTCCTGCAGGGGGAGGGCGAGGATCTGCCCGGGCTGGAAGGGCCACGCGTCCTGGGCGGTGTCGGCGGCGACGTTGACGGGTGGGGCCCAGGTGGGGCGGACACCGATGGGTTCCCAGGTGGGGGTGCCGTCGGGGAGGGTGACGCGGGCGTCGATGACCCACACGATGCGTTCGCGGGGGGTGCCGTCCGTGTCCTGGGAGGAGGCGCGGCGGGCGCGCAGGCGGAACGCCTGCGCTTCCTGCGGGGCGTGCCGGGTCCACTGGAAGCGGACGACGCGGGCGGGGGTGCTGGTGATGATCTGGCCGGGCTGCTGGCGTTCCGCGCCGGCGTAGGTGAGGACACGCTGTTCGAGGGTGGCGTGCACGGCCTCGACGCGGCTGGCGGCGAGGGTGGGGCTGAGGTCGTATTCCCAGTCGGGGGTGCCGATGGCGTACTCCCAGAAGCGGGCGTTGAGGGTGAGGAGTTCCCCGTCGGCGCGGACGCGGCGCAGGGTGCGGTCGGTGGTGATGGGGGCGAGGCGGATCTCGCGGGCCTGGTGGTCCACCTGGAAGGGTTCGGTGAGGGGGCGGACCTCGCCGGTGTCGAGCGTGACGGCGGCGACGCGGCCGGGGGCTGCGGTGCGGGGGGTGGGGCGGCCGTCCGGGTCGGTGCTGGGGACGTGCGGCACCCCGAAGTCACTGGGGCGCTGGCCGGTGGCGTGGGAGGGAATGACCGTGAGGAACGGGGTGTCCTCATCCGCCTCGGGTGGACGGCGGCCCATGGGCCGCCCGTGCACGGCGGGGCGGGCGGGACCGTTGGGCTTGGGCGTCTGCTCGTCCGGGCAGCAGCACTGGCCCAGCAGCAGCTTCAGGGTGGCCTTGTCGCGGTCGTTCACAGGGCCTCCTGACCGTAATTGCCGGTGGCGGTCGGGCCGTACCGGGGGTCATCGATCCATTCGAGTTCGTCGAGCGGACTGGGGTACTGCGTGCCGGCCACACGAACGAAGACGTTCTCGAACCTCGGGGCGTCCCCGTCAAACTGCCCGGTGAAGTGCTGGACGGTCACGCCACCCACCTGTCGGAACAGGACGATGTCCCGGTAGGTCGTCTGGGGAGGCTGTTGGGCGTGTTCACTCAGGCGCGGCGGCTGCGGTTCGTGCGTGACGACTTCCGTGCGGGCCTGCCCGCTGCCGACCTGCACGGTGATGCTCTGCGCCACGCCGCGCAGGCCTCGCCCGTCCATGTCCTGCGCGGCCATTCCTGGCAGGACGGGCGGAACGCCGATCAGGGTCCGGGTGCGAGTGATCCGCTGGGCGAGGTCCGCCGCGACCCAGCGGGCGTATGCGGCGAGCAGGCCACGGTCGCGGGTCCAGCTGACGGACCGGGTGACTTCCGTGCCCTGGCGGCCTGCGTCCGCGCGGACCTGCACGGCGTTCGGGAGGGCCCGCCGGCGTTTGCTGCACGGGTCGGGGCAGGTGACGCGGGTGGGCGCGGCGTCCATCGGCTCAGCGCCGCTGGTGACCGTGCCGCCGCGTACGCCGAGGCGGACCGGGTCGAAGCTGTCCGCGTCGTACACCGGGATGGGAATGCCGCCGCTCTCCCGCCATTCCATCAGCCAGCCGCTCCCGGACGGTCGGAACGTCTCGAACCGGACCCGTTCCAGGAACTCGAACGGCGCGAGCGGCCCCCGTTCGCTCAGGTCGCCGTCCGGGTTGGCCTGCTGGACGCTGGACAGCTTCCGGGTCGTCTTGATGCGGGATTGCAGCCACCCTTCCGGGCTCCAGGTCTGCTCGATCAGCTCGGTTTCCTCGCCCAGCGGGTCACCGGCGGGCACAGGGCTGATGAAGCCGTACGCGCCGGTGATTTCCGTGCGGACCTGCGTGGCGACCGTGTACCCCCAGGAGCGTTTCACGGTTTCCTGCCGCAGCAGCATGTCGCGGCAGGCCGGGTGGTAGGTGCTGGTGGTGTGTTCCTCGCTGGTCAGGACGCGCCCGAACTCCCGCGTGACCGGCTCGCCGTTGACCTGTTCCCGCACGGTGAGGTTCTGCGTGACCGTGTTGTACACGCCGGCGATCTGGCCGAGAACCTTGTTGTACGCGGTGCGCACCTCTCCCTTTCCGTCCGGGGTGGGGGCGCTCCGGAGCCACTGCAGGTTGGGCAGGATCTCCTGTTCGAACCCGGTAGGGTCCGGGGCGAGCTGGATGAGGTTGCCGAGATCCGGAAGGTCGACCAGAAGGTCCGCGCCGGTCATGACGACCGAGGCGGGGAGTTGCGCGCTTTCCTGTCGGCGGGTGCCTCCGCTGAGCAGGTCGTCGCCCGTGGTGTCCAGTGTCCCGTCACTGCCGCCAGGGGGGAGGATCAGCAGTTGCACGAACGATCCGAAGCGGCGGATGACGGGGTGCCAGCCGATTGCGAGGTATGTGTCGTCGAGGACCTGCTGAGGCGTCTTGCCGGCCGTGCTGTACGGCGTGTCCCACTCGGTCCAGACTTCCCTCGTAAGCGGGTCGAGGTTCGGACCGAACGACAGGAACACGCCAGCGGCCTGGACGGCGCGTGCGACGACTGCTGAGACCTGCATGGCCTGCGGTTCCGGGCGGGATTGGCAGTCCTGGCCGCGCTCCGGGCGTGGTGTGGGCTTGCGGACGAAGTCCACCAGCTCCGGCAGCCGCAGTGTGCCCAGTCGGACGGCGGCCGCCGTGTGCGCGCGGACGGTGGTGCGCTCCTGGCCCAGGGTTTCGTCCACTTCCCACTGGTCATCGAGATCCAGCACGACCTGCCGGACGGACGTGCGGACGCTGTAAGGCTGAGAGACGCCGTCCCGAGTGCCGGCCGTTCCGCCGCTGCCCTGGACTTCCACGGTCGCCGTGACAGTGCCTTCCCCTGGGGTGATCATGCCGGGCAGGGTGACCGTGCCGGTCGGGCCGGTCCCGTCGTCGCTGAGTTCCACGCTGACCGGGTCGCCCAGACTGGTGCGGACCCGGACGGTGGTGGGGACCGTGCCGTAGATCACCTGCGGGGTGGGCGGCGCGTCCTGCCCTGGGGCTGGGCGCCAGGCGAGCGCGACGTGCAGCAGCTCGGCCGTGCCGGTCGGGCGCGTGCCGGCGACGTGCGTGAGTTCCTGGTACCCGCTCCAGCCGCCGCGCGCGACGTGCAGCAGTTGGAGGGTTGCGGCGCTGGTCGCGCGGGCCTCATGCCGGAGTTCTGCGCGTCCGGACTGGCGGCGCTGGAGGATGAACGGCATGCGTTACTGGGCGTACCGGACGCGCAGCTGCCCGTGATCCGCGCCGGTCGTGGTGACGCCGCCCGGCGTGGTCCAGGACTCCTGCGCGGTCAGGAACGCGCCGGGCGGGAGAGGGGCTGACAGAATGGGCTGCCACTCGCCGGTGAGGGGCACGCCGTTCAGACTGACGCGGTACTCGCCGTCGGAGAGACTGTCATTCACGACCAGCGCCTCAATACTCGTGATGGGTTCGTCGCCGGTGTTCACGAGCCGCAGCTCGCGGGTGGGCGTGGAGGTGCCGGGGGGAACGCTGCCGAAGTCCGTGGCGGGCGCGGGGGTGCCGTCCGGCAGTCGCAGCTGGAGTTGTTTCATGTGGGCCTCCCGATGATCACGGCCTCGAAGCCGCTGTAGGTGAAGTACTGCTCGGTGGGCACCCCGTCCGGTCCGGTGTCCACGGCGTGCAGGGTGGTGTCGAAGGGGTTGGTGACGATGGCGTTCACCCACACGCGGCCGGTGCTGAGTGTGTAGTTCTCGCTGATCGTGACGCGCTGCCCGGGCAGCAGGTTGCGCAGGGCGTCGGCCTGCGCGTTGGGGATGACGACGTCCTCACCGCCGGCGATGCTGAGGCGGGTGACCTGCACGCCTGGAGGGAGTTGCGCGACGCTGATGCCGCTGGCCAGCGCGAGGAGCGTGAGGTCCCGTTCGGGCGTGGCGCGGACGTACCCGCTGCGGGGGTTGGGCACGCCGTCCCAGTTGGTCCCGCTGAAGGCGACGCCCGCGACGGTCAGGTAACGGTCCTGCCACGGCATCAGCAGCCGCCCGTCCAGGCGCGGACCGTCACGGCGGAATTGACTTTCTGGGTGAAGACACGTTCTGCGATGGCGATCATCTCCTGGGAGGTGGGCACGGACTTCCCGCCCACGTGCGTGATGAAGTTGAAGGTGTTCGTGATGGTCCGCGCGCCGTTCAGGTCGCTGCTGCCCCCTGGCAGACGGCCCGTGACGGCCACGCTGACCGGGCGGCTCAGTCCGGCGGTCAGGCGGGCGAGGAACGAGTCCACGAACGCCTGACCGGCCCCCGCGCCCGCCTGCGCGGCCTGAGCGGTGAAGTCCGGCAGGGTCACGGCGTTCAGGGCGGCCTGCGTGAACTTCGCGGTGGCTGCGGCCCGTTCCTGATCGAGTTGCTGCTGGAGGGGTGCGAGGGCCTTGAGTACGGCCGTCTGCCGGGCGGTGTCGGCCTTGACCTGAGCGGCCTGCAGGCCGGGATCGCTGGCCAGGGCAACGGCCTTCTGGATCTCGCGGTTGATGTCGCGCTGGTCGGCTACGTCGCCGCGCGTGACCTTCGTGACGTCCGCGAGGTTCAGCCGCAGCCGGGCCTGGAGGGCCAGGGCGTCGTTCTCGGCTTTCAGGGTGCGCTGCGCCTCGTTCCGCCTGATGGCGTTCGGGTTGACGGCGCTGGTCTTGGCGATGAGCTGCTGGAGTTCCTCCTGCCTGGTGACGGCGGCAAGCTGCGTGGCTTCCAGTTCGTTGAAACCGGCGTCCGCGATGCGCACGGCGCTGCTGAGCCGGGCGTATTCATCGAACTGCCGGGCGGCGTCCGCGCGGGCCTGGAAGGACTGGGCGCGCAGCTGCTCGATCTCCCCCAGGCCTTTCAGTGCACGCTGCCGCAGTTGGTCGAGCTGCCGCCCGGCCTCGTCGGAGATGACGGTCTGCACATCCTTCAGAGCGTCCTTCTCGCCGCGCCGCAGCCGGTTGATGAGGTCGATGCGCCTCGTGGAGTCCACGCCCGCCTGCCGCAGCGCGTCCGCGAGTTGATTGGAGTTGGCGTTCGGGTCCTGGGCGACCCGTTTCAGGAAGTCCTCGCCGAGGGACTGCACGGTGGCGTTCAGGGTTGTCGCGCGGTCCTGTTCGGTCTGCGCGACCCGCCCGGCGGCCGCGGCGATCTGCTCGTACGTGGCGGACTGATCGGAAAGGAGGCGGTTGGTGTCGGCCAGGGCCTGTTGGCGGCGGGTTTCTGCCACCTGAAGGGTGAAGGCGGCGGCGGTGCGGTCGGAGGTGTCGCCGGCGCGGGAGAGGTCGCTCAGGCGACTGGTGGCGTCAATGACGCTGTCCAGGCCGCTGATCTGTTCGTCGTAGGCGTCCGCGACGGCGTTCAGGCTGGCGCGGTACTCGCTGATCGCGCCCGTCAGGGCGTCCACGCGGGCGCGGCCCTGCTCGGCCTCCTCCCAGCCCAGCGCCCCGCCGGTCCGTTCGAGGGTCAGCAGGAGAGAGTCGGCGTCGGCTTCGGCCTCACGGAGCTTCAGTTGGGTGCGGGTCAGCTGCGCCTGAGTGCGGGTCAGTCCGGTGTCGCCACCCTGGCCCTGCGCGGCCGTCTGCAGGCTGTCCAGTGCGTCCCGCAGGGCGCGCTGGAGTTCCACTCGGGCGCGCTCGGCGGCGGCCAGTTTCTTGACACCCTCCGCTTCCTGCGCGAGCAGGTCCAGCTGGGTCTTTTGGAGGTCGAGCCGCTCACCGTCGCTGAGGTTCTGCGCGGCGGCAGCGGCCTGTTCCTGCCCGTTCAGGCGCAGCCGTTCCCGCGTGGCGGCCAGATCCACCCGGGCCAGCGCCACCTGATCCCCGGCGGCGCGGCTGCGGGTCAGGGCGCTGCGCGTGGCAGCCTCGCTGAAGTCCACCTGGGCGCGCAGGGCGTCCACCTGAAGGCGGGCCAGCTCGCGTGCCTGGGTGGCCTGCTGCGTGAGCAGCTGCGTGCGGCGTTCCTGCAGGGCGGTCAGTTGCTCGTCGGTGAGGAGGAGTTCCTGCGCCTGCCCGGTGCGCCGCTCGGTTTCCCGGAGATTCTGGACGGTGAAGGCCAGTTCCAGCCGCTTGCTGGCCACCGCGTCACTGCTCAGGCCACTCAGGTCCGCCTCGGCTTTCACTTGGGCTTGCAGGGCGCTGAGGCGGCGGTCCTCGTCCGCCAGTCGCGCCTGCGAGAGTGCCCGCTGGGCCTGCGAGACGGCTGTGATGGCCGAGGCCCGCCCGGTGGCTGCCTCGTCGTACTGAGCGGAGGTGCGGGCCACGGCGAGTCTCTGTTCGGCCAGCGCGAGATCCTGCCGCGCCTGCTCCAGCGCGGCCTTGCCGGTGACCACGCTGTTGTCGGCCAGTCCGGCGAGTTCAAGTTGCTGGTCCCGCTCGACTTTGAGGGTACTCAGGCGCCGGGCTTCCGCGTCAAGGGGGGCGCGGTCCATGGTTTCCTGCAGGTCAAGGATCTGCCCGTACAGGGAGGCCCGCTCGGCAACCAGGGCGTTCCGGTCGATGTCGCCGGTGCTGCTGTTGATCCGCGCGTCAAGCTGCGAGAGGCTGCCCAGCAGGTTCCGCAGGTTCCCGGCCCGCACGGCCGCGAGGTCCGCGTCGGTCCGCGCCAGCCGTTCGGCCAGGCGGACTTCCGCTTCCCCGCGCGCCTGCTCGCTTTTCAGGACCTCCTGCCTGAATCGGGCCTCCGCGTCGACCTTGAGCTTCGTGCGCTGCGCAGTGGCCTCCGCAACGATTCCAGTTAGCTGCGCCTCCTGTGCCCGGAACAGGCCGGCCTGGACGGCCGTGGGCGCCACGACATTCCGGTACGCCGATCGCAGTGCCCCGAGCTGCCTCAGGGCACTCTGGAGCGCCGCGTCCACCGGCGCAACGGCGCTGCGGACAGCGGCCTCCAGCGGTGTCTGGTTCAGGGTGTTCAGGTCCCGGCGCAGTCCGGCCACCGTGGTCCGCGTGTCCCCGAGCGCGACCTTGAACGCCTTCAGGTTACCCAGCCCCTGCCTCGAGAGGTCCGCCAGGGCGCCGTCAATGGCGTCCACCTGCGGGCCATTGCCGGCCGCTGCCGCCTGGGCGCGCTCCACCTGCAGCGTCCGCTGAAGGGTGGCGATTTCCGCGCCTGTCGCGGTGTCCAGCGCCTGCAATCGTTGCGCCAGGGCGCGCCTGTAGAGGGCGAGCCGCTGCGTCTGAATACGCTCCTCGGCGGCCAGGACGCGACGGTCCCGGTCCGTACGCTCCGACGTTTCCAGCGCCTCGAGTTCCAGCAGGTAGGTGCGCCGGGCGGCCCCCTCCAGCTGCTGACGCTGGGCGCCAGCGCCCAGCGCGTCTTTCAGCTGCACGTTCAATGCCTGAAGCAGCTGCGCCCGCTGACGTTGACCGGCCAGGCGCGCCTCGTTCTCCTGCAGGCGCAGCACCTGGGCGGCATACCGCTGCTCAATGGCCAGTTTCTGCTCAGCCGCGTCGCCGGTCACGGCCAGCTCACGGTCCCGCTGACGCTCCAGTTCACTCAGGGCCGCGGCGTTCGACCGCACCTGCGCGTCCAGTTCGCCGCTGAGCGCCACCTGTACCTGCCGCAGCCGGTCGTCAGTCAGGCGGGCGGTCTCCTGACGGGCTTTCTCCCGGACACCCGCGACTGCCGCGCTCTGCAACGTCTCCAGGCGCGTGACTTCCTGCAGAAGGTCGCTTTTCTGTGTGGCCGTCAGGCCCGGCAGGGCCGCGTTCCCGCGGGCCACCGCCAGCTGCTGGGCGTAGGCGGCCTTGACGTCCTCGACTTGCTGGTCGAGTTCCGCGCGGCGCCGCGCCGTCTCGTCCTGGATGAGGCTGTTCTTCGTGGCCTGCACTTCACGCTCCAGCCGCAGGCGCTCCTGGCCCTGCCGGTCGAGCTCGCGGGTGATGACGGCGGTGACTTCCGCTTCCCGTTGCGCGTCCAGGGCCGCCCGGCCGGTCTGGTAGTCGGCCTTGGCGGTGTCGAGTTTCCCGGACGGCAGCTGGAAGGGCGCCTTGAACTTGACGAGCAGGTCGTCGAAGGCCTCCCCGAGTTTGCCGAGTTCCCGGGCCAGTTCCGTCTGGCCTTCCAGTTTCAGGTTGACTTTCCGGTCCTCCAGTTCCCGGGTCAGGTCTTTCAGGGCGAGACCCTGCTGCCGGATGACTTCCAGGCTGGCGACGCGGGCGGCGTTGGCTTTGGCGAGCCCGTCCGCTGCCTTGCGTTCGGCAATCCCGGCTTCCAGGGTGGCGTCCGTGGCGTCGTGAGTGGCCAGCGCCTTCTGCTGCTGCGCTTCCTCGGCCTCCCGCGCTTCACGGATGAGTTTCGGGTCGGCGCCGTACAGCTGAACGGCGAGGAAGTCCTGCACCTTGTCTCCAACTGTGGTGGTGGCGTCCCCGAAAAGCTTCAGGTTGTTGATCCATTCGCCGATCTTCCAGCCGGCGAACGCCGCTCCGGCAATCAGGCCAGCCTGCCCGAACACGCCGAGCTTCGTTACGATGTTCACCAGGCCGCCATTGAACCGGGTCAGCAACGCGCCCGCCTGTCCCACCTGAGGGAGGAAGCTGCCGGGAATGGCACTGGCGAAGCGGGTCAGGCCGCCCGTGGCGGCGGCTGTTCCCGTCAGGAACGCCTTCCAGCCGCCTGCCGTCTGAACGGCCTGCAGGAGAGCGGAACTGACGGCCGCGGCCTTGAGCGCCGCCGAGAGCTTCAGGACGGCCGTTGCGGCCAGCCCAGCCCCTCCGGCCACCAGCGCGAACTGCACCGCGCCGTTCTGGCCCAGCTTGTCGAGGTTCGCGATGAGGTCGGAGGTGCCGCGGGTGAGGTCCGTCAGGACCGGCAGGAATTTCAGGCCGAACTCGATCTGAAACGCCTCTGCGGCGGCCGCGTACTCCTGCTGCGCGAACCCGAAGGTTTTCCGCTGTTTCTCGAAGGCCTCGTCTGTCGCGCCGGCTGATTGCCGGATCTGATCGAGGGCTTTCGCGAAGCGGGGGCCTCCGTCCGTGCCGGTCAGGGTGAAGATGGCGTTCACGGCTTCCGTGGAACCGAACAGTTGGCCGAGCAGCGCCGCGTTCCCGTTGGTGGCCGCGGCCACGCTGTTCAGGAAGGCCGCCCAGCCCTGCCCTTGCAGGGCGGCCGCGTTGAAGTTCAGGCCCAGTTCCTTGGCGAGCTCCTTCGCTTCGGCGCTGGGCTTCAGGACGTTATCGAGTGCGGCCGAGATGCCGGTCACGGCCTGCTCGGCGGGCACGCCGCTGGCCGTCAGGGCGGCCGCGCTGGCCGACAGTTCCTCCAGTGAGACACCGAGGGTCTTCGCCTTCGGGAACACCTCGCCCATCGAGGAGGCGATCTGCCCGAAGGTGATTTTCCCGACCGAGGTGGTCTTGAAGAACACGTCACTGACGTGCTGCGCGTTCTCGACGGACAGGCCGTAGGCGTTCAGGGCGCTGGTGATCACGTCCGCAGCGACTTTCACGTCGGTCAGGCCGGCGCTGGCCGCCTTGGCGCTGGTGCGGGTCAGGTCGTTGATTTTCGCGATGCTGGTGGCGCCTTCCACGCCGGCGCCGACCACGTCGTAACTGGCCTTGACGAGTTCCTGCGCGCTTTTACCGACGCCGGGCGCAATTTCAAGCAGTCCGGCACCCAGTTCGGTCAGTTGCGCTTCGGTCAGGTCGCTTTCCGTGCCGATCGCCGCCAGGCCCTTCTGGAACTCGGCGGCTTTCGGCACGGCCACGGCCAGGGCGGCCGTCAGGGCCGTCACGCCGGCCGCCGTGACGCCGAGAATGCCGGCCAGCTGATCGAAGCCGTTCCCGGCCGCCGCCGCGTCGTCGCCGGCCGTGGCGGCGGCGGCGCCCGCTGCGCCTGTGGCGGTGGTAGCGGCGGCGGCCGCTGCGGGCAGTTCGGTCAGTTTGGCACTGGCCTTCTCGAACCCGGCGGACAAGCCCTCGAAGGCCGGGGCGATGTTGAGGGCGGCCTCCACGTCGGCGGTCACGTCACTGACTGCGGCCGTTGCGGCGGGCCTGGCTGCGGCGAACGCCTTGCTGAACAGGTCCGGCACGTCGCCGAGGCTGCCTTCCAGTCCCAGAAGCAGCGGCGCGGCCAGCGCGTCAGCACTGGCCGGCGCGCCGGCGGCCTGAGCGAAGGCGTTGGGGACGCTGTGGCCGATGCCGCGAACCGCTGCCAGCAGGGCGTCCTGGCGGTTCTTGAAGCCGGACAGGAGGCCTTCCATGATGAACTGCCCGATTTCTTCCATGACCCGTGACGGACTCTGGATGCGCAGGCGTTTTTTCAAGGTGGAGACGATCTCGTCGGAGAGCGCCTCGGAATCGTCCGCCACTTGCGGCCGCCCGCGCGTCATGGCGCGGGAGAGACCGTCGATCACGAACTGCCCGACCGTGCTGGCCGCCGCTCCGGCCGGGCCGCCCAGGTTGCCGAGCGCGTCGATGATGCCGACGCTGGTGTTGAACGCGAACCCGCCCTTCGTGACCTCCCCCCGCGCCTGATCCATGGTCCGCTGGGCCTGCGCGGCGGCGGCCGTGGCGCTCAGGACCGTGTCGATGCTGGCGTCCTCCGCAGTGGCGAGTTTCAGCAGCTCGTCCCGTAACCGCCGGGCTGACGTGGCCGTCTCGTCGTCCGTGAGCACCTGCGTCTGCCAGGCGTTCCGGGTGGCGCGGACGGTCTGTCCCAGCGTCCTGACCTGATCGTCCAGTTCGCTCAGCTGACGGCCGCCACTGCCGTTTACGCGCAGGGCCGGCACTTGGATGGGCGTACCGGTCTGAATGGCGAAGGCCTTCTTGAGGCGCTCTTCGACGAGATCGGCTTTTTTCAGCACGTCGCTGATGTCCAGCAGCGCGCGGTCGGTGTAGTCGGCCATGGGTGTCGTCCTTTGCGCCTCGCCGGCCCGGCGTGGTGGGCTAGGGTGGGTGCGTGAGTGATCTCCGGACCCCTGCGGCGAGACGTGGAATGAGAAGTGATGTCGGGTGCGGGCTCCTGGCGTTCGCGCTGCTGACTTCCGGCACGGGAGCGTGGTGGATCAGCCGCGAGAACGTGGGGCGTCCGGCGCGGCAGGCGCAGGCGGTCGAGGCGCGTTGCGCAGCGGCGATTAAGGAGCGGCTGGGCGTGGTGACCCTCCGTGGGGACGCAGCGCCCATCAAGACCGGGGACGGCTGGACCTGGATGACGACGGCGACCGGAACTGACACCAACCGGGTGTTCTGCCTGATCCGGGGCGAGGACGCCGCGCCGCAACTGGTCGTCGGGGACGCGGCAGGGAAGATCGGTCCCTGAGGGTCACTGCCAGGCGTCGGCCATCACGGCGTTCAGGCGCTCGCGCGTGAGGGTCCGGGCGTAGGTGATGGCCGGTCCGATGAACGGTCCTGGCAGGAGGTACGCCTTGCCGCTGCGGCCGAGGCGCAGCAGGCCCCCGCGCGGCAGGGTGTTCAGGTGAACCTGCCGCTGCTCCTCGCTGAGCGCGTACGGGCCAGTCCCGAGCTCCACGAAACTCGCGTGGTTGGCCCGGTCGCCCACCACGATGCCCAGAGAGGACGCGTTGGCGTTCGAGTCGGCGTAGATCCCGCGGAGCAGTTCCCGGGTCCGTTCGTACTGACCGGGTTCCGTCGAGTAGACGTTGGCCATGGCGCCGCGCTGGGCGTGCAGCAGGCCAGTGCGGGCGCCCTGCGCGGCGAGCGCGGGAAGAGCGCGGCTGATCTCGCGTGCCCGCCGGCGCCACAGGTCCCGGCGGGCACGTTCCACTTTCACTTTCATGCGGGGGTCACCTCAGCAGTTCACT
This sequence comes from Deinococcus depolymerans, assembly GCF_039522025.1. Taxonomy (NCBI): domain Bacteria; kingdom Thermotogati; phylum Deinococcota; class Deinococci; order Deinococcales; family Deinococcaceae; genus Deinococcus; species Deinococcus depolymerans. Next base: position 76,355 of record NZ_BAAADB010000012.1, read on the forward strand.
GGCCAGTCGGCGGTTTTCGAGTTGTTTCCTGCGCCGGGCTTCGTCCGGGCGTTCCGTGACGGGCAGGCCGTCGCCCAAGCGCCGCAGGCGCCACAGGTGCTGTTCGTACGGCCGGTCCACCACGCGCCAGGATCGGGTGTCGGCGGGCATGGCCCCCTCCACCTGTTGCCCGCGGTTGATTTCGTTCGACGCGGCCCGGTCTTCCAGGTAATCGGCGCGGTTCGCGAAGTGCAGGCGCTGCAGCGCGGCAATGCGGTCACGCAGCGCGGCGGGCGGCGTGGCCTGCACCTCTGACCAGGGCAGGTACGCCAGGGCCATTTGGATCAGGTCCCGGGTGGGGGACTGCTCAGCGCCGCCTCCTGCCGCTGGTGCGCAGCCAGCCTCAGCCTCAGGAACTTTCCCACCAGATCACCCAGGCCGTTCACTTCCCAGATGGCCTCAACGAGGTCCGGCAGGTCGCAGGCGCGCAGCAGTTCATGGTCTTCCGGGCGGTGCAGGCTGAAGCGTACGGTGCGTTCCATCAGGCGCAGGGCGTCCACGTCCGGCAGGTCTGTGACCTCTCCCTTGATGCGGGCGGTGAAGCTTTCGAGCATGCCCATGAACTCGGCGCTGCGGGCGGCCATGTCCGCGAACGCCCACGCCTGAACGGTCACGGTGACGCCGGAACGGAGGGGCACGGTTTTCTGGTAGGGACTCATGAATCTCCTTGAAAGGATGCGTCTCGTGTTGGCAGGAGGACGCCGCCCGGCTCAACCGAACCGGGCGGCCGCGTTGGCGGGGGTTAGGTGCCCTGGACGTACTGCACGAGGCTGGTGGCGATCAGGTTCACGATTTCTTCCACGCGGGCATTCGGCACGTCGTACACGACGCCGTCGGGTTTGGCCGTGCCGAAGTCGCCGAGGACGGCGGGCGGCACCCAGCCGAGGTTGGTGGTGCTGGTCATCTCGAACTCGTACCCGTCAAAGTCCTGGATGGTCACTTCTTGCGTGCCCTGGACGTTCGCGTTCGGGAAGACGCGGATGAGGCTGCGGCTGCCGTCTCCTTCCTCGGTGCTCAGGACGACGATGAACGCGCCTTCGCCGATGCTGCCGTCGTTGCTGTAGGCCAGGACGGCGTTCTCGTCGGTGGTGCCGGCGTCCACGAAGCTGGCCGTGCCGCTGGTGACCGTCAGGCCCTTCTGGGTGGGCCAGGCGGGCGCGGCGGCGGCACTTTCGCCGGGGACGGTCACGCGGTACAGGCGGCCGCCCGCTTCGACGAGGTCGCCGGTGGCGTAGGCGTGGGTGCTCTGGAAGGCGCTGGCGTCGGCGGGCGTGACGATGGCCTGCGTGCCGAGGTACCACTCGCGCACGGCGCTGTCGCCGGTGGCGCTGGTCTGGAAGGTGAGCTTGAAGGTGCTCTCGTCGAGGACTTCCTTGTAGGTTTTCGTGCGGCCCTTGCGGTTGCCTTTGAGGGTTTTCTTGGTGTCCTCGCGGCTGGGGGTGACGCTTTCGATCACGCCGAAGTCCGTGAACTTCCCGCCGTCGCCCTTGCGGATGCCGTGGATTTCGCGGCCGGCGGTGATGATCTTCTCGCTGCTGAGCACGTCGGGGTTGCGTTTCAGGTTCGTGTTCATGGGTTACCTCGGGTGCGCGCTGCGCACGCTGAACTGCTGGGTGATCCGGACGCTGGTACCGTGGCGTTCGGTGCGGGGCGGGACGATCAGGCGGATGGGTCCGCCCGTGCGGGGGGTGCCGCCAATGGCTTGCCGGACGAGCCGCGCGAGGGCGCTCGCGGCCTGTTCGGTGGGGGCGATGGTGTCGATGGTGGCCCAGTGCTCGTCGAACACCCCGGACGTGGTGCCGACGGGTTGCAGGTCGTGCAGCTGCACGTACCCGCCCGGGGCTTTCTGCCGCAGGTAGACGTGCAGGCCGCGCTCCCCGTTCAGGACGAGGGTGCCGGTGGCGTCCTCCTGTTCCCACTCGGCGGGTACCAGGAACTCCTCGGGCGGCAGCACGGGCACCGTGCCGGGTAGGGCGGCCTTCAGGCGGCGGGCGAGATCGTCGAGCATTCCCGTCACCGCCTCAGGAGGCACAGGGCGATGGCCTGCCCGGTGAAGTCGCTCGGCTGGGACCAGCTGCGGACCTCCAAGCGGCCGCCGTCCCAGGGGTCTGCGAGGACCGCGCCTTCGGGTGGGCGGGCGTCGTCCGGGTGGACGGTCAGGACCCGCACGTCCCGGAACGCCGCCCCCGCCGCCGTGGCGAAGGCCTCGGCAGCGGCCACCTGATCCCGGCTGCCTTTCACGGGGTCCTGGACGCTGAACCGGCACAGGTACTCGCGCGTCCGGCCGTTCTGCTCCCGCGTGAACGTGCCCTGATGCCGGTAGATCACGTCCGCGTTGGCGCGCAGCCTGGACTGCGCCCGCGCCCGGATTGCGTCGACGCGGCTCATTCGTACCCGTCCCAGTCCACGCCCCAGCCGTCCACGCTGGGAAGGAACGCCCCCAGGCTCATGGGCTGCGTGGCGACCTCCTGGCGCAGCGTGTCGGCCAGTGCCAGCCAGCGGGCGGCGGCAGCGGCGGTCTTCGAAGTGTTGGCGAAGTATTCCTCCTCGAACCCGTCCACCTTGAACCGCTTGACTTTCGGAGTGCCGTCCCCGTCCGGGGTGTCCTGCGCGGCAGCGGCTGCGGCCGTCAGGACGTCCGCCGCGACCAGCCGGACACTGCGGCGCACGCGGTAGGCGCGCACCACATTTACCTGCCCGGTCTGGAGCGCCGCGTGGTACGCCCAGGCGTCCGGGCCGACCATGACTTCCAGTTCGTCCTGCACCTCCTGGGGCAGCACGTCAGGCTCCGGAGCGGTCACGGGTCACTCCTCGTTGACGGTGAGGGGGGCGAGCTTGCGGATCTCGGCGAGGCGGCTGTCGCCGATGCCGCTGAGGTCCTTCAGGGTCTCGTCGTCGGCGTAACGGACGCTGTCGAGGGTGTAGTACCCGTTGTCGAACAGCACCTTACGGCTGGGGAACGTGGTGGGCAGCAGCTCGCCCACCACTTCGCGGTACTCGGTCAGGGCCGCCACGTCTGCCGGATCCGCAGCGGCGGCGCGCGCCTGGGTCAGCTGGGCTTCCGTCTCGCGGAGTGCCTGCTGCGCCGTGGTCAGCGCCCGGTGCAGCTCGTCGCGGTCCCGCTGCACGCGACCGAACTCCTCGGCGGTGTACGTCTGCTCACCCTGGGCGGGCGCGGGAGCCGTGGCCGGAGCGGTCGCCGGGGTGGTCTGTTCGCCCGGCTGGACGTTGCGGATTTCCGCCCCTTCGGTGTCTTTCAGCATGCCCTTGCGCGCGGCCTTCTCGTAATCGAAGTCCGCCACGTTGCCGGGCACGACGTCGCCGGGTTGCAGCCACTGACCGCCGATGTACAGGCCGGTGGGGGTGATGAGGTTCTTCATGGTGCTCCTGGGTGGCCCCATACCCTGGGGCCAGGGGTCAAGACAGCGAGAAGAAGAGAGGTTGCAGATCAGTCGCCGGCAGCGATCGCCAGGGCGTACGGGTCGCGGAGGTCAGCGCCGATCACGTCGTGAACCTTCAGCGCGAAGCCGCGGTTCTCGAAATCGCCTTCCAGATCGGTTTCGTCCACGTTGACCATGCGCGTGAACGTCTTCGGGCCGCCCTCGTAGCCTTTCAGGGTGGCCAGTTCGATGGGTTTCTGCGCGCCGTTCGCCATGACGATGTAGTCGTCCGGGCTCAGGCCTCGGCTGGCGTAGCGGTCGGGAAACTCTTCCAGCGCGTCGGCGATCATGTCCTCGACGTGCACCTTCGACATCTGGTACACGGGGTTGCGCGGGTCGCGCATCGCCAGGGCGCCGGCAGCCCCGCCGGTCGGCACGAGGTACTCGCCTTCCATACTGCGGCGCGCCAGGCGCTCCCACTTCGTACCCACGAACAGGTCTGAGGGCTTGCGCGCCACGCGGCGGCCGGTGACGGGATCTACGCGGCGGGACATCCACTCGGCGATCGCGTCCAGGTTGCTGCTCGTGGGCCCCAGGTCACCGTCCACCAGGGGAATGCGTTCCGCCTTCCGGAGGATCACGTCGAGGATGGTGAACGCGCGGGTCTGGCGGAACGTGACACCCAGCGCGGCGGCGGCCTGCGTGAACGCGCTCATGTCGTCGTTCACGTACATTTCCCACGTGAAGTTCAGGCCCAGCGCCACGTCGGACACTGTGTACCCTTCGTCCGTCTGGAAGAAGTTCGCGTACTCGATGTTCGTCGCTTCGGGGCGGATGGGCGCGAAGCGGTGGCTCAGGACGCCGGGGCGGGTGGCGTTCAGCGGTTTGAAGTTCTGCGCGGGGCGGCGGGACACGAACTGGATCAGGTCGCTTTCCGGCAGAGCGTACGCGTCCCGCTGCGCCATGTCACGCGCCTGAGCCAGGGCCAGCGGGAAGTCGCTGGTGGTCAGGGTCTCCTGGTGCATCTTGCGCACGCGGGTCAGGTCCTGAATGGTGTGCTCGACCTTGGTGAGCGCCAGTTCGCGCGCCGTGTGCTCCATCGCGCGGACGTTCGCGATTTCCTTGGTGAGGATCTCGCCGTAGTACGCCTTGTGGAAGGCCTGCTGGCCCGCTTCGAGCACGGTCAGGAGCGTCAGGGGAATGACGCGGTGCTCGGGGATGATGTTGCGGTCAGCGGCGCGCTCCAGCTCGTGGCGGATGTCTTTGATGCTCATGGTGCTCCTTCAGGGCAATGAGAGCAGACCCGCACCTGTCGGGCGGGCCTGTGGGGGCGGAGGGGCGCTGGATCAGTTGGCGCGCAGGCCGATGGTGTTGGCGTTGATCTTGTACCCGATGAACGCCGCGCCGGCCGGGGCGATGTACTTTTTGGTGGCCGTGTCGAAGTCCACCTTCCCGAACGCGGCAATGGCGGCGATGTCGGCGGCGGGCGCGGTGACCGTCATGACGATGCCGGGCAGGAAGGTACTGGCCTGCCCTTCGATCAGGCCCTGCGGGTGCTTGCCGGTCTTGGCCATGTCGGCGTTGACGCGGTCCGTCTGGGCGATGCCGTAGAACCCGGCGTTGCCGAGCTTGACGATGTCGCCGCTTTTCGTGCCGTCCGGGACCATCAGGGCGAGGGTGACGGCGCCACCGGTGTACGCGAGGTTTTTCAGGTTCTTCATGTTCGCCTCCAGGGACGCGCCCGCCCAGGCGAACAGGGCGGGCGGTGAGAGCGGTGGCCGGAGCCTGCGGTCAGATCAGGCCCGCGTGGGAGCGCACGCTTTCCATGCGGCGCTTGGGGTCGTCCGCCGGGCGGTTGCCTTCGCTGCGGCTGTTGTTGCCGCTGGGCAGGGGGACGCCGCTGGGCGCGCGGCCGCGCGCGCCTTCCTGCGCGGAGCCCTGCATCAGCGCGCGGCGTTCGTCGATCATGCTGGCCACGAGGTCGCGGGCCTCGTCGTCGCTTTCGGCGGCGGTCGCGGCGGCGATCAGAGATTCACGGAAGCGCGCGTCGAGGTCGATGTCCTTGACCTTGGGGGCCTTGGGCAGCTGAGCGCTTTCCAGCGCCGTGATGGCGATGTTGGTGCGTTTCTCGATGACCTTCTCGCGCCGCTCGCGCTGCAGCTCGGTCGTGAGGGACAGCACCGAGCGCTCCAGGGTGGTCTCGACCTGGCTGGCCGGAGCGGCCGGGGCGGCCGGCACGTTCACGGGTGTGGGGGGCGTGGCGGGCGGCGCGGCCTGCTCACGGGCCACGTCTTCCGCCACGGCGAGCATCGCGGCCTTGTACTCGGTCTGGTGCTGGGCCTTGATCTGGTCGAGGCTCAGGCCGGGGAAGCGTTCGAACAGCGCTTTCAGTTTGGGGTGCATGGTGCCCTCCTTCGGGCGGTGGGTTTCCTTCTGCCGGGCCACGCCGGACAGGTCGGAAGGGTCGGAGACGGCGTCAATGGTGAGCAGCCGGAAGTCCGGCTGGATCACGCAGATGAGTTCGTCGGGGTTGGGGGCGTCCTCCAAGCCTGGGATTTCCTTGGCGGGGATGTACTGGGCGCTGCCGGTGCCGTTGCTGCTGATGCCCACGGCGACTTTCTTCTTGAGCAACGCCCGCATGGTCTGCCCGGCGGCGTGATCGTCGATCAGGACGCCCGTGGCCTTGACCACGTCGCCCTCCATGACGAGCTGCTCGTAGATCACCCAGATGGTTTCCAGGCGACCCTTGAGCGGGTCCCAGTCATCCCAGGAGTCCTTGGGGTGTTCCAGCAGGCCCCAGAAGCGCCCGGCGGCAATGTCGTCCTGCGCGGCGGCGACCGCACCGGCCCAGACTTCGCGGCTGTAGTAGCGGCGGTTGCGGTTGACGCGGCCGGCGGTGGCCACCGTGACGTCCACGAGGGTGACGGTCTCGCCGTTGCGCTTCTCCTCGCGCAGCGTGGCGTTGCCCCGGTCAGGCCCCAGGTGTTCCGTGAGGCGCTGCGGGCGGTCACTCGTGGCGCTCTCCTGCAGGCGGAGGCGGGTGGGCGGGCAGGGCGAGCGGTTCATGTGATTGGGCATGGGACCTCCTCAGTGGTCTTCGCGAAGCACGTTCTTGGGGCCGCGCTGTTCGCGCTGGCGGCGGTCCAGCGGGACAGGGCCACCCGCTTCTTTCGTCGGGTGGCCCTGCTCATCTGGTGCGGGTTCGCGCAGCTTGCGCGGGGGCGTGTTGGGACGGTCAGGCATTCGGATCACCTCCTTTGGGCGCCGTGGTAGGGGGCGTGACCACGCCGCCGAACTGGAGGCCTGCGGCGGCCATGCGTTCGGTTTCCTCGGCCGGGTCGAAGCCCAGACTGGCGCTCAGGGATTGCGGGCTGGCCCAGCCGCTGCGCTGCGCGGCTTCGGCCCGGCGGATGCGTTCGTCCAGGCTGTCCTGCGTAATGGCGGGGAACGCCCAGGGGACCTCGATCTGAGCGGCCTTCACACGTTTTTTCTTGGGCTTGCGGGTGAGGCCGTCTGCGTTGACCTCGTACGTGGTGACCATGTACGTCCGGTCCGGCCCGTGCCGGCGCACCAGATCCGCGCGGAAGATCCGGTCGAGGTGCGATCGCAGGGCCGCGTGAATGCGTTTGACGCTGCGGATGGCGGGGAGGGTCATGCTGTCCGCCGTGGTGCGCGTGACCGTACCGCCCTCGCCCAGGTAGTGCTCCGGGAGGCCCAGCAGAGCCAGGGCGGTGAGTCGCACGAACGCCCGGGCGTCATGCTGCGCGTTCGCGGCGCCGCTGGCCGGGCTGTTGAAGCTGACCTCGTCGCTGATGACGGTCTTTCCGTCGTCCGCGAGTACCTTGGCGAGCGTCAGCATGCCGCCCTTCCTGGGCATACGGCGGTACGCCTGGCGCTTCTCGTTGAAGATCGCGCGGCTGTTGGGGTCCTTGCGGTCCACGAACACGGTCTGCACGCCGAGGATGCGGCCTTGCAGGTCGTGGGTGTTGAGGCGGTGCCCGAGGAGTTCCAGGTACGCCTGAGCTGGGGCGACGGCGCGCATGGCGACCGGCCAGCCGCGTGCGTCGTTCCACAGGGCGTTGTGGGCCGTCCACACGAACTGCCCGGCCTCCCAGGTGAGCTCCTGGCCGCTGCTGTCTTTCGCCTGGACGCGGGTGGGGCCGCTCATGGGGTCGGCGGTGACCACGACGCCCCGGTCAATGTCGAGGTGGCCGATCCGGGCGGGCTGGTCGCCAGTCTCCTCAAGGGGGAACACGGCGCAGAGTTCACCGTCGAGCAGGTACTCGGTCACGAGCCGGTTGCTCATGAGGTTGCCGAGGTCGTTCGTGTCCCACAGGTCGGCCAGAGCCGTCTGCGCGGCCTTGTCGGCGTTCAGGGGGCTGTACGTGAACTCGTCGCCGATCAGGAGGGCCACGGCGATTTCGACGGCCGCGCCGAACAGCGGGTTGGTGAAGAACGCTCGGCGCGTCTGGCGGCGGACGGCGTCCCGGTCCAGGCCGTAGATGGGGCTGCCGCTGGGGCCGGTGCCGAGGGAGCCTTCCTGCCACCAGGGACCTGCGCCTTGCGTGGTTTCGCTGTTGCTTTCGTGCAGGGGTTCGCCGTCTGGGCCGTAGAGCATGAGTCACCTCCAAAAGGTCATGCGGTACAACGGACCGGACCCGCGATGAGGCGGGTCCGGTCCGTTGTTTGAGTGCGTGGCGAAACTATTCCTGTGGTGGGTTGACTGCGGCACTTAGGCAGGCAGGATCGCCTTGGTCAATGATGCCGGATGCGTTCTGCGTACCGTATTCCACGTCATCCAGTGTCCAAGCGGGTTCGGCGGGCAGGTTGAACCCATCGAACACCGTGTAGGTGAAGGTCCCGGTCTCCTCTGGAGGGACGTGTGTGTACGCGTCCTCGGAGTTGTACGTCCGGCCGCTAAGGCTGAGCTTGATGGCGTCGATATAGCAGCCCGTGGGGTTGTAGAGATAAATGAACGCGGACTCGCCGATGACTTCAAGGCGGGCGTTTCCCTTGAGGCGCTGCAGGAGGGCCGCCTTGCCATTCTCGTACTCGTCCCGGTTATCTGCGGCTTTCTGCTCGGCTGCGGCGGTGACCTCTGCGCGGCGCGCGGCCGCCTGACGCTCGATTCGTGAGCGGCACTCCAGGCGGTCTCCGACGCCACTCCACCCGTCAGGAGTCAGAGCCTGGACGCACCCGTTGAGCCGGGAGGTTCGGACGGTGTTTCCATTGATCACGCCGAGACTCCAAGGGGTCGGCCAGATGAGATATCCGACCAGTACAGCGGCAAGGACAGCGGCAATCCACCAGAGGTTACGCACGCCCCAGTCTATGAAGTGAACGGAGGGTTGTCAGTCGAAGTCCAGCGCGTAGTCCTCCAGGTCCGCGATGGCACTGGAGAGGGATCCGGCCCGTGCGAACAGGCGTTCCGGGGCGAGGGCGAGCACCGCGCCGTCCCCGTCGTCGGGGGACTGGCCTTTGGTGCGCTTCTTGAAGTCGTTCTTCTTCTCCAGCTTGCGCACGTCGCGGCCGCCCTTGGTGACGTACGCGTACTTCCGCTCGGTCACGTCGCGCTTGAGCAGCAGGGGCGGGTCCTCGATGCGGGTGACGCTGAGCACCTCGTCCGCCAGGGCGTACATCTCGGTCACGAGATCCGCGTACTGCTCGGGATCGTTGGGGCTGCTGCCGAACGCCACCTCGTGCACGAGGTACCCGTCCGGGAAGAGGGCAGCCAGCTCGACATGCTTGCGCAGTGCGTCGATGATGCCGCTGCCGTACCCGGCGTCCACGCGGATGCTCAGGCGGGTGACGCCCAGCGCGGCGAGGCGACGGGCGACCTTGACCACGGCCTGCACGTAGCGGTCGGTGCGGGTCATGCTGTCGAGTTCCTGAGCGCCCTGGATGGCCTCCTCGAACCGCAGGAGTTGCCGGAAGAGGCTGTACACGGTGCCGGCGTCGTCCCCGTACCGGCCGCAGTCCACGCCGATCTGCGCGGCCCAGATGATCCGCACGGTGTGCCCGGCGCCGCGGTACGTGACGTGTGGGTCGAAGGTGGTGAGGTCCTGACCGGGGAATAGGTCGCGGACGGTCGCGCCCAACGCCAGGGGCGGGTTCACGTCGAAGGTGGGCGTGGGCTCCGGCGTGCGCTCCAGGCAGGCGTCGAAGCGTCCGGCGCTGATAAACGTGTCCCCACCGCCGCCGCTCGGGGCGATGCCCAGCGCGCCGTACAGGAACCCGCGCTTGGGTGCGAAGACCGTCCCGGCCGGGTGGAAACCGCCGCCTGCCTTGGGGACGTTCCAGGGGACGGTGAACGTGTGTTTCGTCTCGTCCATGACCGGCACGACCTCGCACCCGAAGGTGCGCTGGTCCTCGATCATTTCGTTGAAGGTGCTGCGGGTGGTGCCGCCGGGTACTTCGGTGGTGCCGTTCCAGACGTTTGGGAAGTCCGTCAGGGACAGGCGGTACACCTTCGCGAGCGGGTGGCGCTTCATCTCCTGGAAGGTGCTGGTCGAGGTCTTGGGGTTGGCGTACAGGACCCAGAGGCGCACGGTGTTGCCGGTGAACTGGCGCTTCACGGCGTCGTACATGAACTCCGCGATGCCCTCCGCCTCTTCGAACACCCAGAGGTGGAAGTCGTTGTGCTGGCCCTGCACGCGCTCCGTGCCGGTGCCGCCCGCGTCGTTCGTGACGAAGCCCATGGCGAAGTGCTCGGCGCTCGTCTCGGCGCGCATGTCCTTGGGCATCAGGCCCGGCATGACGTTCTTCCGCCGGGCGAGGGCGTTGGCGACGTGCATGCGCAGGTTCTTCCAGAGGGTGTCGCGCACCTGATCGTTCGTGTTCGCCGTCGACTGCACCACGCACGGGCCGAAGCACCGGTAGAACCACGCGATCACCGGCGCGCCCAGCCCGTAGGTCTTCCCGACGCCGTGCGCTGCCTCGATCACGAACACGTACGGCACGTCCGACTCCCCCGCCAGCTGGCGGGTCACGCTCTCCTGAATGTCCTGCAGGATCTCGTACTGGCCGGGCTTGCCGTTCACGCCCTTCCAGGGGGTCATGCCCAGGACCCGCTCGCAGAACCCGATCAGGTCATGCCCGTACCGCTCCCGCCAGCGGGTCTGCTCGTCCCGCTTGGGTCCTTCGGGTTTGAGCTTCCCTGCTTCCCGCAGGCGCACCCGCGCAATGGCCTGGAGCACCTGCTTCCGGGTCAGCCAGGACGGTACGCGACCCGTGGCATTCCGTTGGGTCACGCCTGCTCATCCTGCGGCGCGTCCGGGGTCGGTTCCAGAGCGCGGGCCTGCCGCTCCAGCTCCATGCCCTCGTCGATCAGATCAAGCAGTTCACTTGCGGAAAGAGCGGTCGGGTCAATCTGCGCAAGCTCCCGCACGCGCTTCGTGCTGTCCTCGTTAAATTTCGTCATCGTCTGATTCCTCCGGCGGCAACATGCCCGCCACGCGCCACAGCGTCGCCTCATCCAGCGAGTCCAGATCCTCCGGCGTGCGGATCCGCCCGAAGTTCACGTTGATTTCCTCCATGCCCAGCGCCTTGCGCTCCAGCTCCGCGCCGATCTTGATGGCGCGCGACACGTCGAGCATGTCCATGTCCTCGGGTTTCTGGTGCGCAAGGCCCCGGACGCCCAGGGTCACGAGGGCCGTGCCGACCTTCAGCTGCCGCTGGCGCACCTCGGTCTTGACGTCCAGGTCCGCCGCCCTGAGGCGACCGTCAACTTCCCGACGCATCTGAAGCCGCAGCTCGGGCCAATCTTCCGCGCTGGACCGGCGTTCGATCTGCCGTTCGCTGGGCGCGCCGGGTTTGGCGGCGAGGCTGGCGAGCGTGACGGTGTCGTCACCTCGGATGTATTCGCGGCGGATGGCGAGCCAGTCGTGCTTGACGCGCTTGTCGTTCTGGGGCTTCGCCCCGCTGCTGCTGCGGGTTTTTTTCTTCTTGGGGGTCGATGTCTTGGGTTCTTTCTTGGGGGCGTCGGCCTTGGCGGTGGGGGGTCGCTTGGCGACGGGTTTGCGTTTGGCGGGGCTGGGCATGGGTGATCACCTCCTGGGGTGGGTGGGCTCGTTCCCCGCGGGGAACGGTGTGGGTGTGAGCCAGACGAGCCACCGCTGTCCGCGCTGCTTGACCTTGGCGACGCGATATTCACGGCCTTGGTGGTGCAGGGCTTGGCCGAGTGCGGGGGCGTAGGGGAGGGCCAGGTAGGGGGTGCGAGGCATGGACAGATGCTGGCTGTTGGGGCGGGCACCGCTTTACCAGATCTGGCTCAGGTACGCGTTGGCGTCCAGCCCTTGCTGAATTCGGTCTTGTGCTGGGTGCCGCGTTCGGTCATGCCGCCCCGGTCGTAGAGGCGGACCACCTCTTCGCGTTCCATGCCGCAGCGGGTCATGACCTGCTCGACCGTCAGGCCTTCCTCGTCCCGGAGTTTGCGGACGATGGCAGCCATGGGCAGGACGCCGTGCTCGCCCCTGGCGCGGTTGTGGCGGATGGTGCTGAGCATCTGATCGCCGTGCGCGGGGGGTTGCAGGCGGACGACGGGCACGAGGCCGCCGGTCATGGCGTAGATGCGCGGGTCGGCGCTGACAGTCCAGCGGTGGAAGCCGTCCACGACCTCGCCGTCGGGCCTCGCCACAATGGGTTGCGTCCAGCCGTCCTCGAGGATGCTGACCTTCAGCAACTCCAGTTCCGGCTTGGCGACGTGGTTGGGGTTGTACGCGTTGGCGTGCAGGTCTTCGCGGGGCACCCAGTCGATGTGGCTGAGGGGCTGCTGGTCGCGTCCGTGTTTCATTCGGTGGCTCCTGTGAGGGCGCGGATCTCTTCCAGTTCTGTGAGGTACGGCTGGAGGTTCGCGAGGTACTTGGCGTGCGCGGCGGCGAACTCCTCCGGGGTCTTGCGGCCGATCTTGGGTTGGCGGCGCTGCTTGAAGTTCCCGCGCATGGCCATCTTCACGAAGAACGCCCAGTCGTACCCGGTGAGCGGGTGGGCGACGCTTGGCGCCAGCTGGTCGGCGGTCTTGCGGTAGTGCATGCGGAGGTGGCTTCGGATGCCCTTGCTGACCTGCTCCCGCTCTGCTTCCGGGAAGTTGGCGGTCACCAACTCGCGCAGCCAGGTCTCGTAGGTGATGCCGGGCGGCTTGTCCGGGATGTCCCCGAAGGCGTACAGCTCCGTCCTGCTGTACCGCTTGGCGGTCTGCGCGCCGGGCACGCGCGCGAGCATGCGGTCCCAGAGGGCCGGCTCGCACTGGTGGTACTGGTCGAGGCGCTGCATGGGTTCCTCTCCGAACGGCGGGGCGAGGCGTTGCTTGCCGGGCGTGAAGCCGATCTGGTCGAGCAGGTCATAGACCCGGCAGTAATCCCAGTCCAGCAGCTTGGGCGCGAGCCACACGTCGGCGGTGGTCCAGTCGTAGATGGGGTAGGCCTTCCAGACGTTGCCCGCGTGCTGGACGTCCGTGGCTCCGCCGTACCCGCCGCTGTCCTTGACGATGTAGTTGTCTTCCACGCGCCGGGAGACGGCCGCGCGGCGGATCAGGCTCTCGTCGGCGCGGATGCCCAGGAGCTGCACGCAGTTCCCCATGGACGGCGGGAACAGCAGCCCGCTGAGTTCCGGGATGCTCAGGCGCGCGGCGGGGTCGGTGGGGTCGTAGCCGGGCAGGGCCGTGATCGCCTTGGGCGGCAGGTCGCGCACCCACAGGTGACGGTCCTCCGGAGCCCAGGGGTACCAGACGGGCGACTCGGATGAGCAGGCGTTGCGATGCTTGACCGGCACGCAGATCCACTTCAGCGCCACGTCCGGGTCCTGCGCGACGCGGCGGACGTAGTCGATGTTCTCGGTGTAGATGCACTCCTCATCCCAGAACACGACTTCGAGCGGGGTGCGGCCGAGTTCGCGGGCGGCCTCCAGCGCCAGGTTGAGCACGATCGTGCTGTCCTTGCCGCCGCTGAAGCTCACGCTGACGTGGTCGAACAGTTCGAAGACGTGCCGGATCCGGGTGCGGGCCAGGGTCAGCACGTCCTCCTCGGTCGGCGCGGACTTCAGGCGGCTGTTCGCGGGGTTGTACCGGAAGGGTTTGAGGCCCTCGGCGGGGGCGCTGATGCCGAGCTGGTCCCGTAAGGCCTGCTGGTTCACGGGGTCCATGCGGGTCCCCCTTGTGCGCTCCGGAGGCTGGCGGTCGTCGAGAGGGGGTGCGAGGTCTCGCCCTGCACGCTGAAGCGGGTCACGGTCTGGTCGGGCAGCGGCTCACTGCCAGGGAAGGGCAGACTGCACAGGTAGGTGCCGGCAGGATCGCGCCGGACGTGCAGGGGGTGCGCGCGCCGGGCGGCCGTCACGGATCCGTCCGCGTCCAGCACCAGCAGCGCCAGGGGCAGGCCGGGCGTGAGGTGGTCGAGGAGGCTGGCCACGCCCGACAGGGTGACGGCGCGGGCGAGCAGCTGGCCCAGGACCTCGCTGTCACTGCCCGTCTGGAGCGTGAGCCCGTGCGTGGTCGCGTGGAACCGGTGCGCGGGGACCGTGCCGTTGTGAGCGATGAACAGCGGGCCCGCTTGGAGGGGCTGCACGCAGCTGAGATCCTGGTAGTGCCCGGCAGTGGTCATGCGGGCGTGCCCGATCACGCTGTCCACCACGGTAGACAGACCGGCCGGATTGACCGCGCCAAGCGCGACGTGCCGCACGCCTGCCGCAGCGTGCCCGTGGGCGTGCGGGCCGCGCGTGCCGGCGAGGGTGGCGAGGTGGGCGAGCAGGTCCGCCTGTGGCGGGCCGCTGCGGCGGTGGTAGCCGTACACGCCGCACATCAGCTCAGACCTCGGGCGGTCATGAACGCGCGGGCCTGGGGCAGCACGGTCGCGGCCTCCCGGACGATGTCCGGGTCGATCTGCCACGTTTCAATCCAGCCCTGCTCAGGGCTGCTGGTGTACAGGCGCTGCGCCCAGTTGCCGGTGCCGACCTGCCAGCCGCGCGGGTACCCGTAGATGGGCGGCAGGCTGTAGCCCTCGCGCTTCAGCAGGGCCAGGACCGCCTCGTGCGGCCAGTGGCGGATCGGACTGTACCGCGTGACGCCCTCGCGGTTGGTGTACAGGCCGTCCTCGCCGCAGTGATTCCCCTCGGCGTGCCGGCGGCCGAGCACCAGGACGTCCAGCTGGTGTTGTGCGAAGTACCGCTTCTGCGCGGCGTGCTGCACGAGCCTGAACCAGCGGGCGTTGTCCTGCGGGGTCTGCGGGAACAGCATCCGGGGGTGGCGGGCCAGCCACGTGAGGTCCTGGCCGGTGTTGATGACCTGCACGAGTGGCGGCATGTGGTCGGTGGTCCAGGCCAGGAACTCCGGGTACTCGAGGTTCGTCATGGCGAACACGCAGGCCTGGATCTGGAATTGCGCGCACAGCCACTCGATCACGAGGCTGTCCTTGCCGCCGCTCCAGGCGAAGGCGACCCGCTTGCCGGCGAGGCGCTGTCCCATCTCCGCGAGCGTGGTGGCGACCAGGGCGTCCAGTTGCGCGGCCGGGTACAGCTGCTCGACGTTCGCCCAGGCATTGTTCCAGGCGTCCTGGCCGCTGACCTGCTTGCGGGGAATCGCGGCCGTCACGCGTCGCCCCCGGCGCAGCTGCTCACGTCGGGCCGGTCCTCGGTGAGGAAGATCGTCTGCGCCATCATCCGGAAGCCGCTCATGCGCTCGCGGAACACCTCGATGCTTTCCTCCGGGTGAACGGAGTCGATCACGGCGTTCGGCCCGATGGCGTTGAACTGATGACTGACCCCGCGCGGGATCTGCATGTCGACAAACGAGTTCTCGGGGACCACGAGGTTGTAGCGGGTGCGCTGCACGCCGTCCGGCAGGTCGGGCAGGTCGTCGGTGAACTGCTCAGGCATGAACGGAGTCACGCCCTTCACGTCGGTCACGATGAACGGCGAGAGGCTACCCACGCGGATGGTGGTGCCCGGCCCGGTCATCATCCGCACGAAGCGCGTGCCGGTGTGCAGGTGCATCCGCGAGCAGATCCCGCGCTCGGTCACGTCATAGAAGTCCATCAGGTACCGGCTGCTGGCGTACCCGTCGAAGGGTTTCTCCAGCATGTACACGTCGCCTTCCTCGAACTCCTGGGCGCGGATGATGCCGTCCAGATCCGGGCTGCGCGCGGCGCGGCTGGCGTGGCTGGCGCGGACGATCCGGGCGAACGCCCACACGACCTGGCTGGCCAGCTCGGCGCTCAGCTGCAGCACGGGCGTCACAACATTGCGGGCCGGATCGACGAACGCGGCCACGTCGTGGATTTCGTTCTCGTCGTCGGCGTGCTGCTTCATCGGGTCGAGGGTCATGCGCTTACCCCGTTCGCAGTGGCGTACTGGCGGATCAGCGCCATGAACGCGGCGGGCGTGGTTTCCAGGCCAGTCTTCGCGCGCACGTCTTTCAGGACGGCCAGTGCCTCGTTCCGTTCGCTGACGGGCAGGACCACGACTAGCTGCACGTATTCCTCGCCACCGGGCGGCGGCGGGGTCGTGATGGTGGGCGCGGCGGGCGCTGGCACGGGCGCTGACGGGGTGGCGATGGCCGCGCCGGGGTCAGCAGCCTGGGTGCCCATGTCCTGCACCTGGGGCATTCCAGCAGGCGTGGCGGCCATGGTGGGCGCGGCCGTCATGGGCGGGGTGATCAGGTCGTTCAGGAACTCGCTGGGCGGGAGTTGTACGGCGGCCGCGGCGGCGGTGGTCTCCTGCACGAACGCGTCGAGGTCGAACCCGGCGACGGCGCGCAGGCTGTCGTCCAGGCTGCCGAGCATCCCGGCGAGCAGATCCTCGTTCCAGCCGCCGAGCTCCGAGGTGCGGTTGTGGGCGATCAGGTACGCGCTGGCCTCGCTCTCGTCCGCGAAGGACCCGCCGCGCGTGACAGGGATGAGCCACATCCCGTCCTCGCGCACTTGCACGAACTGGGGGGCAGGCTGCCCGCTGGCGTGCGCGCGCTCCAGCACACTGAGGCGGCCGTGCCCGGCGATCAGTCGCCCGGTGGTCTCGTCGATGGCGAGGGGATCGCGGAACCCAAAGCGGCTGATGCTGGCGGCGATGGCGCCGTCCGCGTGCTCTTTGGGGTTGCCGGGCCAGCGGGCGAGATCGGCGAGGGGCAGGTACTCGATCCGCAGGGTTGATGCGGCAGCCGGGGCCTGAGTTTTCTTACTGGACATGCGTACTCCAACCCGACTGCCCACCGTGCACGTCGCGCGGTGGGCTCCCATCGGGGCGACGCCAAGGATTTGCCCGGGGGGCAGCGGCGTCTTGAGGTGATCGCGGGGCCGAGCGGCCCGCGCGGGGTGCACAACGAAAAACCCCCGCGCAGGGCGGGGGCGTCGATTCAGTACTCGAAGTGCAGCTTAGGAAGAATTAGGCGAATTCTGCGGGAGTTTGTCAAGCCCCCCCTCTTTGGCACGGGTCTGCGGCAGGTCGTGATGGCCGGGCGCGGGGTGGTTCTCGGGAATTTCGCTGCGCAGCACGTCCTTGTCCCGCTCTGGCATGAGCAGCGCCCGGCGGAGGCACTCGAAGGCCCGCAGTAAGTTCGGGTACCGACCCACGGATTCGCGCAGAACCAGCGTGTCGCGGTCCTCCCGGTAGATCAGGTGCTCGTCGTTATCCTGGCGCCGCCCCTGCTTGCGGCCATCGGCCCGGTCGCTGTGATCCTCGATCCAGCGGCACAGGCTCGTCCAGGCCTGCACGCCGGCGCGGGTGCCGGTCATGCTCTCCAGTTCGGCTGCGTTCGCGACGGTGACGCTATGTCCGTCCTCGGCGTACACGATGGTCAGGCGGGCGTAGTACTGCGTCATGCCGCCGTCCTCGTGCTCCTCGCGGACGCTCAGCACGTCGCCGTGGAAGTACCGGCCGGTGTGGTGCTTGCGCCGGGCGCGGTCCAGTTCGGTGTTCGCGGCGACGTGCGCGAGCAGACGTTCCCGCACTTCCAGGGCGAGGGTGAGGGCGTGCTGACCTTTCCCGGCGACGAGCATCTGGCAGGCCTCCAGCGCGAGGGGGTACGCCTCGGTGAGACTGTCGTGCAACTGGCCGTGCAGGGCGCTGCCCTTTCCCTTGCTGCTGTCCTTGATGGGCACGAGGCCCGCGTCGCCCTGCGCGGCGCGGATGAACACGCTCATGAGTCCAGTCACGCGCTCCTGCTCGCGCTCCTGCTCGGTCAGGTCGCGCAATTCGGCGTCCGAGAGGAAGTACCGGCGGTGAATGCACCGGGCGATGTTGTTCACCATGGCGCGGCGCTCCTGATCCAGTTCAAGCTGCGCCAGGTCATCCGTCGGGACCGGCAGGTGTGCGGGCGTGACCGGCCCGCGCCCGCCCCGCTGGGCCTGCCGCGCGGCGGCGGCCGCCAGGTCCGCGCGGGCCGCGTCGAGCAGCTGCGCGGCGAGGTCGCCCGAGAACTTCCGCTCGGCCTTGGGGGTGACCATGCCGGCGATCTGCCGGGCGCGTTCCTCGGCCTGCTGGCGCGCTTCTTCCTCCGGTCGGCCCAGCAGCTCCAGCAGGCGCTTCCAACTGGGCAGGCGGCGGGCCTCGTCGATCAGGGGGGCGGCGTCCGTGCGGGGAGTCGTGCGGCTGACCAGATTCAGGCGCAGGGTGCGCTGCTGCCCATCGCTGAATTCCACGCGGACACTGGCGTTCAGGACGTCCTTGCGGGGGCCTCGACGCACGGTGGCTTTCTGCCCGGCGTAGGCCACGTCCATGTGCTTCGGGGTGTACCAGACGGTGTCGCCCGGCCGAAGGTTCAGCAGGCTCGGCGCGTGGTACGTGCGGCGGGGTTGCTTCTCGCGGCGGTTGTCGGCTTGATTCGACTCGCGGAGCGTCCGTTTCCAGGTGGGTTCCGTCACTGGCGGTCCTTCCTGGGGCGCATGCCGCTGGGCTTGTGGCTGGTGGGCTGGGGCGAGCGCCGATGGTAGTCCTGCAGGGCGTCCTGCCCGGCCTCGGTACGGACGTACCCGTCGCCGCTGCGGGTGAGGTATCCGGCGTGCATGAGCGTGACCAGCAGTTCCTTGTAGATGTTGGCGACGTCGATCTGAGGGGTGATGATTTCGGCTTCGACGAGTGCCCCTTTCAGGGTGCGTTCGACCGTCCTGTCGAATGACTCGAGGAGCTGGAACACCAGAATCTCCCGCAGGGGCGGCCAGCGGCGGCGGGCGTGCGCGGGACCGTATCGGTGCGCGTAGACCTTGATGGCTTCCTCACCGATGCCGGTCAGAACGTACCCGGGGCCGTCCGGTCCCCAGGTGACCCACTGAATGCGCCGGTCCTGACTGAGGATCCGCAGGAGCGACCGCTGGGCTTCGCTGATCGGCTCGGCGGATTGACCGGAGTGCAGGCCTGCGGCGACCAGCGCGGGCAGGGTGGGGACAGGCACGCCGCTGAACACGGCCAGCAGGCGGTACAGGTCG
This sequence comes from Deinococcus depolymerans, assembly GCF_039522025.1. NCBI lineage: Bacteria > Thermotogati > Deinococcota > Deinococci > Deinococcales > Deinococcaceae > Deinococcus > Deinococcus depolymerans. Next base: position 95,175 of record NZ_BAAADB010000012.1, read on the forward strand.
GGTCGCTGGTCGGGGGCGAGCATGGGCACGGCGTCCTGGCGGTCGGCTTTACTGGTCATGGGTGGCTCCGGGGATGGGAGTGATGGTCACGAGGACGTGGCCGGGGCGGGTGATGGGGCCGCGCGTGACGCGGAGGTCGTCGATCAGGGAGTCGTCTGCCCAGAGCTGGGCGTGCGTGAGGGCGTCTTCGAGTGCCTTGGGGATGTTGGACAGGTCCCGCTTGCGCCGGTCCGGGGCGCAGGCGTGCAGGTGCAGGGCGAGGCGGGCGCCGCCGGGCAGGGCGGGGAGGTCCAGCCCTGCGACGTGCGTGATGACCTTCTGGCGGTACGCGCGGCCGCCCTGGCTGAGCAGGATCCGGGCGACGATCTTGCCGCCCCGGCGGGTGACGATGGCCCGCCAGATTTGGTTGAGGCTGGGCGGGTACGGCAGCACGAAGCGCAGGCTCTGGCCGGACTGGAGGGTCGCTGCGGGGACCGGCGCGGCGGGGGCGCACGGGAAACCCGCCCCGGCGGGGCCGGGGACGGGCGGCTGCTGGAACAGGCGCGGGTGGCGCTCCTGGTAGGCCAGGAGGTCGGCGGCGGACATCTTCAGGTCTGGCCTCCTCTCGGACTTGAGAGCGGGCAGGTAGGGATCAGGCGCTTGGCTGGTGTGCGCTGCCACCCGCGCTGCCAGGGACGGACGGTGACGTGCGTGATGGTGACGTGCGCGAACGACTCCAGCAGGATCAGCACTTCGGTTTGAATGGCGTCCCAGATAGGTCTGCCGCGGTGGGTGCCGGTCAGGACCTGCTGCGTGTGCCGGTCGTACGGCAGGGTAACGGTATGAACGGCGGCGTCGTCAAAGGCCTGCAGGTCGGTGACGCCGCCCGTGCAGGACGCATGAAGGCTTGCTTTATTAAGGTTCCACGTCTCTGGTTTTCCTGAGTGGGTGGTAACACTGGACGCATGCCGCGATACCGACCGGACTTCGATACCGTTCTCATGGTCGGCTTCGGCCTGCTGTCGTTGCCAGTGCTGCTGGATTTGAGTCAGTGGGGTGCGCAGGCGGTTGTGGCTATGGTGGCTCGAACTGCTGGGATGTTGGTGCTCACCTGGCACGCCTGGAGTGCTCCCGCGCCTCACCTGCCCCAGTGGGCGCGGGGCGTGCTGAAGTGGGTGATGCTGGTTCTTGCGCTCGGGTCTCTCGTGGGCGGGTCGCTGGGCCTCCAGGTGTTGTGGCGGGCTCACCTGCTGGGGTAGGGGCCGCTTGCTGCGTCGGCTCACGGCGCCTCTCCTTCCCACGCACTCCTGGCGTGGCGGATGGCGTCCCAGAGGGTGAGCCGCTCGGGGCCTTCGCGGCGTTCGCCACTGCTGCGGTCCGTGAGGGTCAGTTGCCACCCGCCGCCCGTGCCGCGCAGCTCGACGTCCGCGACGGCGCGCAGACCGTCCACCCAGTCGAGGGGGCGCACGTCGTCCGCCTGGCCCTGCGGCGCAGCGCCCTGGTAGCGGGTGCGGTCCTGCGCGCCCCGCTGCGCGGCCCTGGCGACGGCTTCCACGCGCCGCTCGGGCGGCACCTGCGTCAGGGGGACGCTCTCGCCCGTGTCGGGGTGCTCGACGTGCGCCCCGGCGGCGAGGTCCCGTACGGTGTCCGCGACGGCCTGTACGTCCGCGCTGCTGGGCCGGTCCTTGCCGGTCACGCTTCTGGTCACGTCCAAGACCAGCTGGTAGTCGTCGGGGACGATGCCGCCCAGGGCGCGGGTGACGCGTTCCGGAGGGAGGCCCAGGCCACGCGCTTCGAACTCGGTGGCGGCCGCTGCGTAATCGATCAGCTGGTACGCGCGGGTGCGGCTGAATCCGAAGGTGTCCATGGCGTACGCCTCGAACGTCGAGAACGCGCCCAGGTACAGGCCGGAGTCGCGGATCTCCGTCAGGGCCCGCCCGGCGAGGACGGCGGCCGCGCCGCCCACGCGGACGGCGTCCTCCAGTTCCGCGAGGCGGGCGCGCTGCTCCGGGGTCAGGAGGCGCTGCGCGGTCGTGGCCGTCACGCGGCCGCCTTGAGCCGCTGGTGGCGGCGCTGGCGGGCCTTGCGGGCGGCGAGGACGGCCATGCGCAGCGCGAGGGCCGGATCAGCGGCGCGGCACTTCCGGCCACCGCCCAGGCTGTCGGGTCGCCACGCAATGGCCGTGAACAGCCGGGTGCCATCTGGCAGGGCGCGGCTCACCAGCCGGTACTCCCAGTCGCAGCGGTGCAGGAAGGCGAGCATGCCGGTCAGGTCCTCGGGCATGGGGGTCAGTGGGCTCACAGGCGGTCCTCGTCCTCGTGGCCGATCCAGGGGAAGTCGGCGGGGTCCAGGGCTGCGCAGGCGTGGATGAGCCGCAGGACCTGCACGCAGTCGCTCACGGCCGCGTGCTTGGTCAGGTCGCTGACGTCCACGCCGCGCTGGGCGGACGCGTCTGCGAGTCGCGCCCAGCGGTAGTTGCCGTAGGAACCGTTCCAGGATCCGGCGAGCGGCGAGTACGCGTCCATCACGCACTCCGCGCTCCGGCTGATCGCGTTGAAGGCGTGGAGGTCCGCGCTGCCGCCCGCCACGCCGCCCGGCGCGGCGAACCAGCCCGGCAGGGTGGCGTCCAGCGTCGCGCAGATGCGGGGCAGGTCGAAGCGCTTGTTGTAGATGACGACGCGGCGGCCGGTCAGAAGGTCGCGGAGGTCCGGCCAGCGTTCCCCGAAGCTCGGGCAGTCGGCGAGATCGGCGTCCGTGATGCCGTGCACAGCCTGCGCGCGCGGGTCGATGGAGCAGGTAGGCCGGAAGCGTTCCTCGAACAGCGTGCGGCCGCTGCCATCCACGAGGCCCAGCTCGATCACTTCGCCGTCCAGGCCGGTGGTCTCCGTGTCGAGGATCACGAGGCGCGGGTCGGTCGCCCAGTCGAGGAAGCGTTCAATCACGGCGGCAGCGGCGGTGGGGGTGGGTGCAGTGGTCACGTCAGTTCTCCAGGTCGTAGAGGAATTCGCAGAGTTGGTCGGGGTGGGCGTAGGCGGCCTGCACGGCCTGAATGACGGTCTGGAGGTTGAGTGGCGGCAGGCCTGCGGGGATGAAGATCAGGAGCCCTCGGGCGTTGTCGCCCTGCACAGCGAAGGGCGAGGCGGCGGGGTCGTGCTCCTGCTGGAAGAAGGCCAGAGCGTCAGCAACAGGCTGGGAGAGGTCGGGAAGCGTCATGCGTTGATTCCCTCGTCCCGGTCGTCGTCGTCTTTCGGGAACATGGGGGTGCTGGTGCCGTCTACGATCTCCACGGTGAGTTCGACGTCGTACGTGCCGGGCAGGGCGTTCAGGTACTGCTCGAAGCGGGCGGCGGCACTGAAGGGGAGTTCCACGACAGCCACGACTTTGAAGTCGGTGGTCTTGCTGCCCTTGCTCTTGCAGGTCCAGGTGCGGCGGTCGCCGCCGCCGTAGATCCGGAGGGTGAACGTGGCGATGGCGCGGGAACCTTTTTTGGTGCTGATGCGGTGCGCGCGGCGCAGGTGCTGGAGGTTCAGGCCCTCGCCGGGCAGTTCCAGGTGCAGGGTGCTGAACAGTTCCCCGTCCTTGTCGCGTTCGTGCTTGATGGCGTCCAGTTCGACTTTCAAGGTTTGCTTCATGGGGTGCTCCTGGGAGGAAGGGGAGGCCGCCCGCTTCGGCGGCCTCCGGGTGACGGTCAGTCGGCGGCGGTCGCGGTTGCCTGCACCTGCTGGGCCATGTCGCGCAGGCCCTGCCAGTCCTGCAGTTCGGTGTCGGTCATGTCGTCGATTTCCTGCTGGAGCACGTTCAGGCCGTCGGCGGTCGTGTCGTCGGTGGGGTCGATGCCCAGGTCTTCGAGCAGGCTGCTGATCTGCTGGCCGTCCAGTCGCGCCACGAGGTCTTTCGCGTCCTGGCGGTACTTGCGGGCCTGTGCGGTGTCGGCCACCTCGGGGAAGCGGGCCAGGGGCGGGACGTACCCGCGCGCGGCCAGGGCGTCGGCGTGCTGGAGGATCGCGGCGCGGATCTCGGTGTTGGTGGTCAGGGTGCTGATGTGGCCGTTCTTCACGCCGTGGCCCTCGGCAATCCCGGCGTCCTCGGCCAGTTCGATCAGGCGGTCGCGCGGGTACGCCTTCAGGTGCGCGTCCGTGAGCTTCATCTGGACGGTGGCGCCCGTGTCGGCCGCGAGGCGCGTCACGAACGCGTAGGGCGCGTGCATGGGGTTGAATTCACTCCAGCCGCCCACGGCTTGCGCGATCAGGACGCTCTGCACGTCCAGCAGGTCCTCCAGGGTCAGGGTCATGAGGAGATCCAGGTACGGCAGGACGTCCGCGCCTTCTGGGTTGTAACCCTTGAATTCCTGCGTGATGGGCCGCTTGGGCAGGTGGTGGCCGTTCACGCCGAGCTGCCCGCCGACCTTCGCGTCGATCTCTTTCAGGCGGGCGAGGCCGGTGGGGATCGGGGTGGGCATTGAGTACTCGAGGCTGGCGCGCAGGCTGACAGGCGTGGCCTGAAGGAGGCTGAGGATGGTCAACGCCACGGTGCGCTTGTGGTCCCCGACCAGCGCGGCGCGCAGGGCCGTCGCGCGCGCCTGATGTGCGTCCACCCAGCCGCTCTTGCGGATAGCCCCGCCTTCACTGCCAGTCGCCTCACTGGCGGTCTTGGCGCGTTCGGCGGCCTGTTCCTTGGCGCGGGCGCTCTTGATGTCGGCTTCCCGGGCGCAGCGTTCCTGCTTCACCTCGCCGGTCTGGGTGCTGACCAGGATCACCGTGCCCTTGATGTTCTCGGGGACGCTGTAGGTGGTGTAGGCGTCGTAGGGCAGGGTCAGGTACTGCTTGGCCTGCTTCACCACGTCCACGAAATGCTGCTCTTTCTTCTTGCTGAGGGTCTTCCGGCGCTCCTCGACCCACGCGAGCTGGAGCGCGAGCGCCGCTTGCGGATCTGCGAAGCGGGCGGGCTGGTCCCCGAACAGGTCCTCGATGATCTCCAGTCCGCTGGTGGCCACGTCGAACTTGGCGCGCTCGACGAGGAACGTGCAGCTGGCGATCATGTCGCGCAGGCGCTGGGCGCTGTCACCACGTTTCGCGGCCGTGATCACATGCTCGCGCAGCGGCCCGCTGGTCTGGGCGATCACCTGCGCCTGGGAGATCACGATCTTGCCGTCCGCCAGAAGAGTGCGGGCGTCCTCGCCCAGGCCCTCGGCCAGCACGAGGCGCTTCTCGACGGTGCGAGTACTGCACTTGAACCGCAGGGCGATGTCCTCGACGCTCGCACCCAGGCGGATCATTTCCACGAAGGCGTCGGCCTCCTCCAACGGTTCCACGTCGGCGCGTTCGCTGTTCTCGGCGACGGCCAGCATGAGCGCGTCGAGGTCGGTCATCTCCTGCACGCGGACTGGCACGAGGTACCCGTCGGGCAGCTGTCCGGTGTCGTGCAGGAGCGTCAGGGCGCGCAGGCGCCGGCCACCGGCGATGACTTCCACGGTGTCCGCGCCGGGCGTGACGCGACCGACCAGGTTCTGCATGAGGCCCTTCGCGGCGATGCTGTTCGCCAGAGAGTCCAGGGCGTCCTGCGGGAACTTCTTGCGGGGGTTGAGCGGGCTGGCCACCAGCGCCGTGACGGGCAGCCAGTTCAGCTGGTCGGTGTTGAGGATCGGGCCGGGTGCGGGGGCCGGCTCGACCATAGCGGCCTCCAGCTGCGCCTCGCTCACCGGGAAGGGGAGATCCGCGTCACTGCTGGAGCTGATCTCCTGCGCGGCGGCAGGTATGACTTCCGCTTTCTTGCCGCCCTTGGGCTGGGCGTTCATCTTCTCGCGGGTTTCCTTGACCATCTGCTGGAAGTCGGTGTGGCCGGGCTGCTCGGTGTTCTTGCGGTTGGCTTTCTTCGCGGGCATGACGGCCTCCTGGGCGGGCTTGCGGACGTAGACGGTGGCGGTCTGGACGTTGGTGCCGGACTCGGTGAAGGAACGCTCGTCGTTCAGTCCGAACTCGCCGTACTGCTTCACGAACTCGCGGAACGCGGCGGCGCGGCGGTCCTGGCGGAACGTGAAGCCGGACGGGGCGATGGCGACGAGCGTGCCGCCGGGTGCGAGGCAGTGCGTCCAGGCGTGTTCGATGTGGGCGATGTAGGCCTGGGCGTCGTCCTCGCTGCGGAACGGGGGGTTCATGACGATGGCCGGGTACGGCTCGCTCGGCGTGAAGGTCAGGAAGTCCGTGCCGACTACGCGGTAGCCAGCGGCCTGCAGGTGGGCGCGGCGGGTGTCGTCCAGTTCGACCACGTCCACCTGCGCGCCGTACTCGCGCAGCACGTCGGCCAGTGCGCCGGTGCCGGCGCTGGGTTCCAGGACCCGCACGCCGTCCAGGTCCGCGACGGCGCTCACGACCTGCCGGGCGAGTTCCTCAGGCGTTGCGAAGAACGACAGGGGGTTCTTCTTCGGCAGGGTCTCCCCGTCCAGCACGCGGGCCAGCACGTCCCGTGCGTTCGTCTGGAACAGGTGCGCCCCGGCCTTGCGGTTCCACTTGCCGCCCAGCGCCTCGATGGCCTTGGCGGTCGCCTGATAGACCTTGCGGTCCAGCTGCCCGGCCAGGGTGAGGGTCAGGCCGTCCTCGCTGATCGTCGCGGCGCGCAGCGCGGCCTGCACGTCGGGAGACAGGCGGCTCACTTATCCACCCCGCCCTGGGCGCGGGTGAGGCCGGAGACGCGCTGCTCGACGCTGGCCAGCACGACCTCATGCATGTGCAGGCGCTCCATCAACTCGGGGGCGGTGATGGACTCGCGCAGCGCGGCGTAACGGTCGGCGGCGTCCACGCGCTCGACGGGGTCGTTGTTCGGGTTGCAGGCGTAGCGCAGGGCGTTCTCGGCGGCGTCGCACAGGGCGGGCTGGCAGCAGTCCATCGGGCGGCGCTGGAACTCGCGGGGGCCGTTTGCGGTGGGGAGCGTCAGGTACGTGACGCCGGGCGCGGTGCAGTGCGGGCAACTCATGTCCACCGGGGCGGGTGCGGCCGCTGCACGCTGTTGCTGGCGTTCGATGCTGGCTTCCAGGGCGCGGCGGGCGTTCGGGTGGAGGGTGAGCAGCTTCGCCATGTGGAACACCTGGGGATCGAGGGGCGTGGTGTCGGTCTGGTCGTGGTGGTTGGTCATGGTTTCCGTCCGATGAGGGCGCGCACCCGTTCGCTGGCGGCGGCCTGCGTGGTCGGTGCGGTGGGGGTGGTCGGCGTGGCGAACTGGCGGGCTTCGCGGTCCAGCGCGTCGATCAGGTCACCTCGGAACTTCCGGCTGCCGAGGCGGATGCGGTACTCGTCGTGCATCTCGCGGATGCGGTCGGTGGGGATGTCCAGCCAGTGCTGGCGGCTGGGCAGCTCGTCGATCAGCTCCTGGGCGTTCAGGGGGCGCAGGGCGGAGTGCAGGGCGGCGAGGGCCGCGCCGCGCGCCGCCGGAACCTTTTCAGTGGTCGCGGCGGTGGTCTGTCCGGCGTTCGCGGTGGCCTGGGTGATCCCGTGACCGGTCGTGGCGTTCGCCAGATTCACCCCGCCTGGGGTGCCGGTGCGATCAGCACCGGAGGGCTGGTTCTGGTCGCTTTCCTGACCTTCGTTGACAGCCGCCGCGACAGCGGGAGCGGGGGTATCGTGTCCCTGCTGTTGTTTGTCTTTAATGTCTTTCCTGTCTGTCTGTTGTCTTTGGGCACCCGTTTCTTCCTCGCTGGGCGCAGGAAAAACAGGGGTCAAAGGTCCACTAGGTTGACCATCTGAGTCAACTAGGTTGACCGTTTGGGTCAACGTAGTAGACCGTTTGGGTCCACTAGGTTGACCTTCGGTTTTCCCGGTGGGTCTACTAGGTTGACCATCCGGGGCGATCAACTTGGGTCTACTAGGTTGACCCTTCGCGCCCGCCGCGGCCGCGCCGTCCTGGGAGATGGACAGGCCGTAGTAGACCTCCTTGCCCTGCTTGAGGACGGCGAGGGTGCCGCGCGCCTTGCCGGCGTTCACGCCGTTCATGACGCCCTGCTTCGACAGGCCGGTGTCGGCCATCAGCATGTCGAGCGTCAGGTGTGCGAGCTGGCCACCGGCGTTCCACCCGAAGGTGGCGCGGACGATGGCGAGCGTGACGCGCAGCTCGGCTTCTTTCATGTCCGCCTGCAGGGCGAACAGCTCGTTGGGCGTCTGGGTGTAGTTCGGTGCGCTGAAGCTCATGCGGCGGCCTTCCTCGTGCCGGCCGCGCGGGCCGACGTCTGACGGGTCTTGGGTAGGGGCGTGGCGTGCTCCGGCAGGGCACGCGTCAGGTGCTGCCAGCGGCAGGCCAGCAGCACGTACGGCACGGCGTACGGGAGGGTGCGGCGCACGTAGACGCTGCGAACCTCGTCCCGGAGTTCATCGAGCGTGGAGCCCCGCAGGGTGGCGCGGCGCATGTCGATGGTCACGGCCCGCCGGAACCACGGACTCCAGCAAGCGGACCAGAACGTGATGCAGGTCAGCAGGCCGATCAGCCGGGTCCGCTCTGCTTGCTCGGCCGGGGTTTCCGGACCGGATGGCCGCGCGGCCTTCCTGGGAGGTCGTTGGCGGGGTGGCGGCGGCGGGGCAGCGGTTTGAACTTCGGGTGCAGCCCAGAGGGATTCCTGGACCGCTGGGACGACCGAAGGCGCCTGCTCTGCTGGCGGCCCACCGACGGGGCCGCGTTCCAGGAACTGCGCGAAGCGGGCGGGGGAGACCTTCTCGCTGTTGTACCGCAGCCGTTCGGTCTTGGCCCGGCTGGATTGTGTCCGTTCCCAGGTGGCGCCGCAGCGGCCGCAGGTGCTGGCGTGGCCACCATCCACTGGCGCGGTCTTACTCCAGTCGTGCGTGCAGGCCTGCCCGGTGAACCCTTCCGTGATCAGGAAGGCGTCCTGACTTTCCCGGCACTGCCAGGAGCGGAACGTCGGGGTGATCATCCCGGCGGCCGCGCCGACCACCTCGCACTCCCGTGCGCTGGGCAGCCGGTCGGCCGTGCGCCACACGATCAGCATGCGGCGCTCGCCCTTCACGGCGGCCTTGACGTGCAGGCCGCCGGGCAGCTTGCGGTGCACGCCCGCCGCGGCGTCCGCGCTCGTGGTGAACATTTCCTCGAGGAGGGGACGCAGGGTGTCAGTCGGCCGCATTCGCCCTCCCCAGCAGTGGCGCGAGGTCCACTTCGTTCAGCCGCGCGAACGGGCCGTGCAGGGCCGTCGCGGCGGCGTTGTACGCCAGAGCGGCCAGCAGGACGTGCGGGAACGTGCCCAGGTAGATCTGACGCCGGCCCTGGTGAATCACGGCCCGGAAGCCAGTTCCGAACGCGCTGACTCCTTTGAAGCCGGTCTTGTTGTTGCGGTGCGCGCGGCGGTTGCGGTTGTTCTCCTCGACCGTGCAGGGCCGCAGGTTCACGCGGCGGTTGTCGAGCGGGTCGCCGCTGATGTGATCCCGGTACCCGCTGCCGTCCGGGGCGCGCAGCAGCTGGTGCAGGTTCACGGTGCGGCCCTTCGTGCCGGGCAGGTACGCGCGCGGGTACCCGCGGCGGCTCAGGTGCCAGCGGTACCCGGTCAGCAATGGCAGGTCCGCGTCATCGACCAGGGCGACGCGGCCCTGCCCGAGCCTTCCGACGAGCGCGATCTCAGCCATCACGCCACCTGCCGGTTCCGCGCGGCGGCCTTCAGGCCCTGAATTTCGTCCGTGCGGATCTGCTCGAAGCTGGTGATCTCGCGGCCCAGCACTTCGCTCACCCAGGCTTTCACTTCGGGGTCCCGCAGGCCAGGCAGCATCGGCCCGAGCTGGCGGTGCAGGTTCGCAGCGCCCTCACGGGTGAGGGTGGTGTCCTGCGCCGGGGCGGCCGCTTCCGGTTGCTCCACGCACTTCAGCGCGGCTTTCAGGTGCCGCCACACCTCGCGCTGCACGTCGAGGTCCTCAGGAAGTTCCTGGCGCAGCTGATCCATGACCTGGATCAGGTGGGCGCCGCCGGGCGTGCGCTCATGGTCGGGACGTGCCCAGTCCGGGAGTTCCGGGGTGGTGATGGGCTGGCGTTTCGTGTCGTCCCAGTCCACCCAGCAGCGCGGCAGGTCGTACAGGTAGCGCCCGATCCCGAAGTGAACGGCGCAGCGTTTCAGCGCGTCGCTGCTGGCGGCTTTCAGGGTGCTCAGGTCGCCGTCCGGGGCCTGTCCGATGTCCTCACGGGTGACGCCCAGGACGGTCAGGCGGCCCTTGACCGTCGGGACGGGCGTGCCAGGGATGACCTCGACGCTGAAGGTCCAGCCGTCCGGGCAGATGGCGTCCAGGCGGTCCTGCACGGCGCGCGCGTCGATGTGGGCCAGCAGCAGGGCGCGGCTGCGGTCCTTGCTCAGGGTGACGGTCTTCCAGTTGACCATGTGCGCGGGGAACGGGGCCTGGAGGCGCTGCTGAACGTCACCGAGGTTCATGGCCGCTCCCGGTGGGAGAGGGCCGCGCAGGTGGCGAACAGCCCGGCGAAGGTGACCAGGGACAGCAGCACGCACAGCAGCCGCAGCGTGCCCGGCATGTCCGGCCCGAAGTCCGGGGCCAGGGCCAGGAGCAGGCCGTACGCGCTGACGGTCAGGAGCAGCAGGGCGAGGAAGCGTTTCATGCGGCGGCCTCCCCAGCACGGTCGATGAAGGCGGCGGCCAGCAGCGTGACGGTGATAACGGTCAGGGCGAAGATCAGCACGGCGAACAACCTCCTCAGCGGCGCGAGTCGCAGGACTCGCAGAACACGGACCCGTCGGGCCGCAGAGCCTTCCCGCACGGGCACAGGCGGGGGTGCGGCGTGCCGCACTCGGGGCAGTGCAGGGCGTCCGCCGGGGCGGGCGCGTGGCAGCCAGGGTTCACGCACCACACGCTCGGGCGGTACCCGCTGCCGACCGTCACGCCCTGCTCCTTGAGGCCTTCGGTCAGCAGCGCGATCTGTTCGAGGTTGGCGAGGTCGTGCCGGTTCAAGACGTCACCCCCAGCAGCAGGCCCGGCAGGGCCAGCAGGACCAGGACGACCGGCACCGCGCGGCGGCGGCACAGGGCCTCGGTGGCCGCCTTGTGGAACACGTCCTGAACGTCAGCGTGCAGGCGGCGCATCAGGCGGCCACCGCTGTCTTCAGCGCGGTCTTGCGTCCCACGCGCAGCTCCCGGGCGTGGGCGTTCTCGCCCCACCACAGGGTGTTTCCCCACGGCCAGCTGTGCGGCATGTTGATCGGCGCGAGCCACAGGTGAACGCCGTACGTGTTCTGCAGGCGCGCGAGTTCCGCCGCCAGGGCACCCGGTTCGTCCCGGATGACGGTCTCGCGCAGGACGGTCACGCGGCCGCTGGGCAGGTTCGTGATCCAACCGGGCGTGAATTTCACGCGCAGCCAGCCGCTCGGGGTGGTGGGTTCGTACCAGGCGCGGTGGCGAAACAGGCGGCGCTTGCCGAGCGGACTGGTCAGGGGCAGGTCCTGCGCCTCGGGGGTGAAGGCGTCCACCGTGGTGGACAGCGCGGCCTTCAGCGGGGGGATGGTCAGAGGGGTGGGGCGTGTCGTACGATTCATGTGTCTCCTTCCCCTCCGCGAGCTGTGTCAGCAGCCTTGACCGGAGGGGTTTGGTGTTTCAGCCCGCCCGGCGGCGGGTCTGCTGCACGCCCTGCTGGGCGATGTCAGTAAGGGAAGGTGGGGTGGTAACGGTGATCTGGTGCAGCTCAGCTGGGCCTGCATGGGCTGAGGCGGGTTTGACGTGCTTCGCGATCCAGGCCCGCATGCGGTCCTCGCGAGTGACTGGCTGAGCGATAGAGGCCTTGAAAGTCATACGGATGCCTGCTGGCCCAGATGAATGCTAGTTGCTACACCTAGCAACTCATCGGTAGAGCAAGAGTAGACGACGGCAATCTTGCGCAAATTGTCGTGGGAAGGCTCGTTTTTGTCGCTCTCCCAGCGACTGATTTCGCCCGCACGTTCACGCTTGCCGAGAATCCTTTCGGCAACGTCGTACTGCGAAAGCCCGTGTTGCTCACGCAGTCGCCGGATGCGCTGACCAAACGTTTCTTCCATGCCTTGATGCTACACGTCGCAACATGGATAGTCAAGCGACGTGTAGCATGTGATATTTGGCATTAGGGAACCTAGCATTATTGTATGTCGTAACACGTCGCATGTACGCTCCCCATGCGCTGAGGTCTCCCTTCATGCCCCCTGCTGCTACGGTTGATATTTTCGAAAAGCTGCGCCAGTACATCAAACGTAGTGGTAAGACTCAACGGCAGATAGCAGAAGAGGTTGGCATCCCGCAGCCCAGCTACCTGAGCCACATGGCAAATGGTCGAGTCAATTGGGTCGAAGGTGAATATTTCCGACCGCTCACCGTTGCGCTGAATCTCTCTGTCGAAGAGATTCGCGAACTAAAGCCGGAAATTGTTTGGTCAGACATGGAGTCCGACAAACCGCCGCCGCCACGCCTCCGTCGCCTGCCAGAAGAGCTGACGCAGATGATCGACGAGAAAGGCCACCTGGCTGAGGAGCTGCTCACGGAACGGTGGCAGCAATACCTGGCTGGTCAGCGGTTCAGCACCGGCCGCGCAACGCCGGAACGGTGGTGGAATCTGTTCCTGCTTCTCAAGAATGCTGGGGTGGAGCCCGGCGGCAACTAGGTCATGGACGCGCGGCTCGCCTCTCTACTGGATTTCGCCGCTGAGCTTCAAGCGCGACACGACCACCCCTCCAGCCCGCGCGCATTCGCCCAGGCCCTCGGCATCCGCCTGATCGAGGGAGACGAGGACTCCGCCAACGCCGGCCCCCCAGCCGTCGTGACCTACAACGCCCGCTACGGACTCGGGCGACGCCGCTTTTCCCTCTGGCACGAAATGGCGCACGTCATCATGGGCTGGCACGGCATCGACGCCGACTTCGACTCCTGGGTCGGTGAAATGGACCGCGAGCAGCTACGAGAACAGGCGGCCAGCATCCTCGCCGGCCAGCTGATGGTTCCCCGCCTCGTAGTGACCGACGCACTCCGCGAGCACGGTTGGACCGGCACAGCTGTGATGCACATGCGCACCATGACCGGGATGAGCGAATCAGTCTGCCTACGGCGACTGATCAGCCACGAGATCAGCGGCAGTCGCGCGGCAGCCGTGTTCGTCGACCGGCAGGTCGTGGACGTGGCCACTTGGAATTACCGCGTACCCCTGCGGCGTTACGAACGCATCCCTGAACCGGCCAATCAGCTTGAAGGAGTCCGCCTGAGCCGCATGAGCAAAGGCCGGGTCATCGGCCTCTGGGAAGAATGACCGTGGGGCAGTAGGCGGCGGCGTTAGGCGGGTTCTTGGGTCAATAGAGAGACCGTTACTGCAGTTGCCGGCAATGAACATCAAACTTGTTTTTCTGATGACGGTGAAAAATGGACATTAAAACCCTGGACGACATAAAAAATTTACGCGAAAGTTACGAATTTGAAGCAAAGATCGCGGCAGGGCGGGATGGGGATGGCGAGTTGCCGAATAGCGTATGGGAAACCTATTCTGCAATGGCTAACACCAGCGGCGGTACAATAGTTTTAGGCATCAAGGAAAATAGAGATGGCTCGCTAGAGGGAAATGGTATTAAAAATACCACTAAAGTCCTATCTGACTTTTGGAATATAATAAATAATAAGAATAAGGTAAGTGTATGTCTGCTAAATGATGATAGTATCAATTTAGTAGACATGGGATCAGAGAGATCTTTGATTGTTATCAAAGTGCCTCGCGCAAACAGGCGCTCAAGACCAGTCTTCCTAAATGGTAATCCACTCGGTAACACTTATAGACGTAACAACGACGGCGATTTCGAAATCGACGATCAAGAAGTAAAGCGAATGATGGCAGACTCGGTAAACGATACCAGGGATGACAGTATACTAAAAAATTTTTCAATGAATGATTTTGATTTGCCTAGTATTAGTGCGTACAGGAATGAGTTTAGATCAACAGACAATACCCATCCATGGCTAAGTGAGAATGACAAGCAACTTCTAATCAATCTTGGCGCTTGGCGTAACGATCGAGAAACAAAAGAGGATGGACCAACATTAGCTGGCATCCTGATGTTTGGAAAATGGCGAAGCATTCTTGAGGCCGTGCCTACGTATAATGTTGATTACAGAGATTTGACCGGTTCGCCGGATCGGTGGTCTGACCGCGTAATCCCCAATGGGACTTGGTCCGGCAATCTTTACGATTTTGCGCGAAAAGTCTATCCCAAATTGACGTCCGATTTGAAACTTCCGTTTCAGATAAAAGGTGGCAAACAGAGAATTGACGTTACGCCTGTGCACGAAGCATTGCGCGAAGCCCTCATAAATTCACTTATCCACACCGACTATAGCGTCAGTGGCGGCATCGTGATCCTCAAAAAGGATGACGGCTTTAGTTTTACCAATCCTGGCGGTTTACGTCTTCCGCGGGAACAAGTAATGCGTGGAGGTAGAAGCGATTGCCGCAACCTCCAACTCCAAGTCATGTTTCAGCTCATCGGTTCTGGCGATAAAGCCGGTTCCGGCATTCCTCGAATTTTGAGTGCTTGGAGTAGCCAACATTGGACTAAACCCCTTCTAAATGAGTCTGTACAGCCCGAGTCAGTATCTTTGGAGATGCATATGGTGGGCATGTTTCCAGATATGACTATGCAAAGCCTTAGGAATAAGTTAGGCAACAAGCTGGATGCTCTTGAGGATATAGATAGAATGTTTTTAGCAATCGCCGAATATGAGGGCGAGATTCATAATCGACGACTTCAACAGACTTTTGACAATGAACACCCACGGGCGATCACTGATCGATTGAACCGCTTGGTGGATCGAGGTCTTCTCATTCGTCAGTGGAATTCTAGTTGGACAACTTATCAGGTAGCAGACGGACGCAAAGCGATTACGCCACTGCATGTTTCTACTGTTCAGGCCAACACTACCAAACGTCGAAAAGAGGTAAGGTCCAAGGCAGTTGATACCCCTCCATCTCTATTCGATCTCCCAGACGCCAAAATGGCATCTGTCAAGGGGCCTATGCCCATCGCCTCACCTGAGTACGTGGCAGAACAAACCAAGCTTCCAACATCCAACATCCAACATCCAACATTGGACATCCAACATGGATCCCCGAGCTCCCCACTCCCTCAACAGGTGGAAGCGGACCTAACCACTTTTCTGAACACCAAAGCCACCGAAGAAAAAATACTCCAGGCCGCTCAGGACTACATTTCTCTGGGAGCTCTTGCCCAACTTCTCGGCCGCAACCCTGAGGCTCTGCGACTCAGATACATCACTCAGATGGTGACATCTGGAATTCTTGAACTTAAATACCCCGACAAGCCCAAGCATCCAAGACAAGCCTACCGAGCTCGCAAAACTCAATCATGAGCAAGTCCTGCGCTGAGATCCCAGCCAAGTGGAACCTGGACAGCGTCTTCCAGCGGAACCAGGACGACTGCCGGGAACATGTCTGGCAGCTTCCTCTCAGCCTCATAGGTCCAGAGCCACGATCACTTGACCTAGCTTCATTCCATTCGACGATCTCAATATGACGCCCCGTATCTACCTGCGCGTCAGTACCGCCGATCAGGCTGAGAAGGGTTTCAGCCTGGACGCCCAGCGAGAAAAGGCCCTGGCCTGGTGCCGGTACGAAGGCCTGGAAGGCGCCCGCCTGTACCCAGATGCGGGACTCTCTGGCAAGCGCGACGACCGCCCTGCCCTCACCCAGCTGCTGCGCGACCTGCAGGCCGGTGACGTGGTCATCGTGTACGCCCTCAGCCGTTTGGGCCGTGGCGGGGCCATTCAGCTGCTCAGCATTATCGGGCAGATCCGCGAAGCTGGCGCGCGACTGGTCAGCCTCACCGAGCACATCGACACGGAAACCAGCGCAGGCCGCCTGATGCTCACCATCCTGGCCGCCCTAGCCGAACTGGAAGTCGAACAGACCCGAGAACGCACGGAAGCCGGTCGACTCGAGGCAGCGCGGCAGGGCATCTACCCGCACGCCAGCGATAGCCTTCCCACCGGCTGGATGCGCGGCGAGGATGGCCGCCTCGTTGAGAGTCCAGACGCCGACGTCGTTCGCCTGATCTTTAGCCAGGGCCGGGCGCCGTACAACGCGACTGCTGAACTACTGAACGCCCAGGGCCTGACCGGTCCCCGTGGCGGCCGCTGGCAGGTGCCCCAGGTGCGGCGCATCGTTCAGTACCCGTACTGGCAGGGCTACATGAACTACCGGCAGACCGTCCTGCCCGACCAGCCCGCCTCATGGATCCGCATTCCCGCGCCCGCGCTGGTCACTCAGGACGTGTGGCAGGCCGCTCAGCGCGACGCCCGTACCAACCACGCGCACAAGCGCCCGGACAAGTTTCCGCTCACCGGGCATCTCCTGTGCGCCTGCGGGACACCGCTGCAGGGCCGCGATCAGGGTGCCGGGCCTGCCGTGAAACCCACGCACAACCGGCGCCGGGCGTACACCTGTTACCCCCGTGTGCGTGGCAGCGACACCTGCCCCAGTAACGGCCGCAGCACCCGCAACTGGTACACCGCCGAAGAGATCGCCGACCAGGCGCGCGCCCTGCTCGCCACGTACCTCAGTGGCCCCAGTGATCCCGCGCACCTCCATGTCCTGACCGGACTGCCGGCAGCCACAGACCCACACGCTGAAGAGCGCGCCGACGTGGAGCGCCGCCTGACTGCACTGGCCCGCATGCAACTGGACGGCGCCATCGATTACGCCGACTACCGCACCCTGCGCGCCGAACTCATGGCCCAGCGGGAAGCTATCCCGCCAGTGAGCACGCCCATCCGCTCCGACCTGCCTGACCTGACGAACCTCGCAGAGGCCGTGTGCGCCAGCACGAACGAAGCCCTAGCAGAACTCCTCGACATCTTGGACGTCACGTTCCAGATAGGGGACGACGGCGTCGCGCTGCGGTCCGTTCGTCCGTTTGCGTTGTAACTGATCGGTCGGACCACTTGAGTTGAAAGCCCCTAGCCTGGCTTGCGCTGGGGGTATCTTATTTGTAGCCTAAATCCTATTTAGCGAAATTGCACTGTTTAGTCAACGGTGGGATGGGCGTTGGTTAATTATGTCAAGGGCAGATCTTTTTTGGCGCCGATAAGGCTAAAATTTCTCGGCTGTGTCGGTAATTATGCTCAGGACGTAATAAAATTTGACTATTTGCGTAAATATGTTATTATTTCAGTACCTCATCTGCCACGAGTAGAAGGAGCGATCAGCGGCGTCCTCATTGCGAGGGCGCCGCCAGTTTTTGCGTCATGCTCGAGCAAGCT
This sequence comes from Deinococcus depolymerans, assembly GCF_039522025.1. Taxonomy (NCBI): domain Bacteria; kingdom Thermotogati; phylum Deinococcota; class Deinococci; order Deinococcales; family Deinococcaceae; genus Deinococcus; species Deinococcus depolymerans. The sequence continues at coordinate 112,413 of NZ_BAAADB010000012.1, forward strand.
GAATTACGAAATCTGCATGGGCCTGGCGTGCTTTTGCAAGTCGACCGGCTCGAAGGGGATAGGCGGTTACCAGAAGCCAGCCCGAAGAGCGAGGACTCAGAACGATTTTGAACGGTGGTCCATCGGTATTCTCAGCAAGGATTATCACCATGTCTAATACATTTTTGCGCTCCTCACGATACCAAATAATATTTTCGCAATGATTGAAATTCTCTAAAATCTGCTTGATCCAGCTTATGCACGCGCACCGTTCATCCATTATTACGGCGCTTTGTCTTCCCGGCTTGCCTTTAAACTCGGTGACTATATGCTCCAAGCCCGCCTCCATATTTTGGAGTATGGGCTGACGCCTAAAAGTTAGAGGCTTGCCACCAAGACAGATTCCAGCTTCCTTAAGCGCTTCGTATTCCGGCTTTACGTAGTTTTCTATATAGTCTTCAACTGACTCTGTGGGCAAACGTTCTCTAGTGGCTAAATTGAGGTGCGGCATTAACCCGCTCTCCATATAAAATAGTTAAATTTTTTCTCGGTAGGCAGAGTACTGGATTTTAAATTGTACTCCGATCTCTCAATAATACGGTCAATTATTTTCATCTTGCCTGAACTGGTCGATAGTTTTCGGTTTTTATAGCCAACTGCGCCAATTATGAGATCTGCTAATTGTAGTATGGCCACTTCGTGTGATCTCACTGTTTGGATTTTTCTGACAACCTTTTTGTCAAAGTCATATATGCTGTTACTAATCACATCATGGAGTCTTGCTATCTTGCTTGAACCAATTGTATCTTTGATGTCTATAAAAATATTAAACTCATCTTTAGGTGTTACTATATTTTTAAGCATGGTAAAATACATTTTGTAGTACCAATCATCGTGAGTTTGATCAAATCTTGCATGATCTATAGATTTTTTATCAGGAACTACTAGCAAGCGTGCGCTTAAATTGGAATTATCAAAGAAGTAGTCAATTAAATCAAGATACAGATCTATCTTGCCCTGAGAGACTTTGGACCACTTGATTTCGAAATCAGTAGACATGTTGTGGTGCTTAATTATCTCTCTTATTCTTTTATTTGCCTCAGGGGCGTGCTCAAACGGGCACCAAATAGCACCAAGAACCATCGCGCTACTCTCGTCATTCTCCAAATGACAACTTTCGTCGCAGTAGACGTTATACAGGGACATTCTGTAATTATACAGCATGTCGTCCTGCAGATGCCTAGAGGGTGGTATTCTTGGTTTGGTGGACGGCACTTGTCTTCTTTTGAGCAGAGCCAAAAGAAGCGGCTGAGTTGAAACTAGATTGCTGTAACCAACGGCTTGACTGCTAAACAGGAGAAACACCTCACTCATACCTTCGTAGGAAGGCTGATGTAAAGAGCGAAATCTCCGCTAGACGAGCATCGGACTGAAACCGTGGCGCGACCGTGCCGGACTCAAATCCCTCTTACAAGGGTACCGGACTTATCTCTTGTCCTGCGAAGCGTTACCACACGGCAACTCTGACCAAGAGTCTATATGTTGTACCTCCTTGGGTCAAACCCCGATCGACGTACGATATGTGTGTCAAATTTCGTCAGGTCGGAATCCTATTTTTGAAGCATCGAAAGATCGACCGGTATCGCACATTCGTGGTTTATCCACAAAGTTACTTGGGTAAATCTGCTGTGGCTGAATAACAGCTACGCTGGTGCTGCTGTTCAATTTCGCCCGCCCGGTCTTCCCGGTGGACACGCACGTTCACCGCGTCACGACCCGGGTGGGTGCCATCCCGAAGATGGGGGAGCAGGCCGCGCACCGCGCGCTGCTGAAGCTCCTGCCGCCCGACCCGGCGTTCCTGTACGAACTGCACGTGAACCTGCTGCGGCACGGCCAGCGGGTCTGCTCGTGGTACGACCCGAAGTGCGGCGCGTGCGTCCTGCGGTCCCGCTGCGACGCCCACGCGCAGTACGGGGATGGGGTGCCCGCCTGGAAGGGGTAGGCTCGCCCCATGCGCGACACCTTCCTGATCATGGGTCCGCCCGCCGCCGGGAAGAGCACCGTCGCCCAGGCATTGATGCGCCGCTTCACGCGGGGCGTGCACATCCCGGTGGATGACGTGCGGCACATGGTCGTGTCCGGACTGGTGGACATGAGTTTCGAGTTCAGTGACGAACTGCTCGCCCAGCTGGCGCTGGCGCACGAGGCCGCCGCGCTGATGGCCCGCACGTACACCCGGGGCGGGTTTACCGCCGCGCTGGACGACTTCTGGTTCGGGGCGCACCCCGAGGCGGACTACGCGCGGGTGCTCGGCCCGGACCTGCACCTCGTGCTGCTGCGTCCCCAGCGGGCAGCGGCACTGGCGCGCCTGTCGGCACGCGGGACGGACGGGGACAGTTTCCGCCCCCTGCTGGAGCAGGCCATCGCGTTCGTGGACGATGAACTGGAACGCCACCCGAAGACGGGCTGGCACGTCATCGACTCCACCCGCCTGACGGTGGAGGAGACCGTGGACGCCATCCTGCACGCCACGGGCGTCCAGCCCCGCTGAGCGTCAGCCCAGGTGCGCGCGGGCCAGCGCCTCGCCGTCTTCTCGTGCTCGCGCCACGGCGTCGGTCCAGTCCTGAAGAACTGCTGGGTCGAAGGGCTCATCTACGCTGTCGAGTTGCAGGTCGCCCAGGAGCGCACCGATCTCGTCAGAACCGGTGCGCTGGTAGTAGGCCTCCAAAAAGGCGACCATGGCAAGGTACGCCAGCCGATCCGGAATGCTCATGTTTACCCGCGTTCGCGTTCGCGCAGGATCAGCTGGATGAGGCCCATCAGGACCAGTTCGTCGTCCTGCCCGGCGCGCGGCTGCAACTCCTCGACGGTGAAGCGGCGGGCCATGAAGCTGCGTTTCTTGTGCACGCGGTACGCCGCCTGCCCATTCGTGCCGGTGACGGTGTACGTGGGGTTCACGAGGTAGTCGAAGCCCATCGCGATGAAGTCACCGACGAAGGGAATGGCGTCCAGCGCGCCCTCGATCAGGCCCAGCCAGGGGTGATCGTCGCGGATGGCGAAGCGTGGTTCGCCGTTCGGGCCGAGCAGGTCGTACCCGGCGGCCCACAGGGTCCGCATGCCCTGCGCCTGGAGGGCGCCGACGGGCGTGCCGTCCATCCGTTCGATCAGGCGCGACGCCTTCCAGTCGAGTGCGCCCGCGAGGAAGCCCCTGGCTTTCATGCGGTGGGTCTGCACCCGTTTCTGCTCGTCGCGGTAGATGCGGACCTCGTCGCGGACGCTGAAGGTCTTCTCCTTCACGACCGCGACGAGCTGGCCGCGTGCGTCGGTGACGCGCAGTTCGGTGAAGAGACTGAACTTGAATTCCAGCGTCAGGGGGAAGGCGAGGCTCATGCCCCCGGGTACGGCCTCAGCGCTGGGTCGGTTCCCACAGGTCGAACCGGGTGCCGCGCGTCACGCCCGCGCCCTGCGCCCAGGTGTGGGCGGCCTGCGCCTTGCGCGCCTCGGGCTGCACGGTGCGGATCAGCACCGCGCCCTCCTGCGCGGCGACCGTCAGGCCCCCTTCCGTGACGCCCAGCACCTCGCCCGGCTGGCCCGAACCGGCCGTGACGCTCAGGCCGCCGAGTTTCAGGCGGGCGCCGCCCAGGAACGCGGTCGTCTGCGGCCACGCGGCCACGCCCCGGGAGCGGTTCACGATCTGCGCGGCGGTGTCGGTCCAGCGGACGAAGCCGTCCTCCTTGGTCAGCATGGGTGCGTGCGTGGCGCTGGTCTCGTCCTGCGGGGTGGGCTGCAGGCCGTCCAGGTCGGAGAGGGCCTGCACGATCAGCCGCGACGCCTGGGCGCTCAGGGCGTCCGCCAGTTCGAGGCTGGTCCACCCTGGCGCGATGGGCAGCGCCTCCTGAAGCAGCACCGGGCCGGTGTCCATGCCCTCGTCGGTCTGCATGATGGTCGTGCCGGTGACCGTCTCGCCATTGATGATCGCCCACTGGATCGGCGCGGACCCCCGGTACGCGGGCAGCAGGCTGGTGTGCGTGTTCAGGAACCCGTACCGGGGCACCTCCAGCACGCTGGCGGGCAGGATCTTCCCGTACGCGCAGGTGACGGCCACGTCCGCGCCGGAGTCCCGCAGGGTCGCCTCGAAATCCGGGTTGCGGCGCAGTTTCGTGGGTTGCGCGAGCGGCAGGCGCAGTTCGGCCGCGCGGGCCGCGACGGGCGGCGGCGTGAGCTTCAGGCCGCGCCCCACCGGTTTGTCCGGCTGCGCCACCACCAGCACCACCTCGAAGCGCTCGCGGATCGCTTCGAGGACCGGCAGGGCGAACGCGGGCGACCCGAAGAACGCCACGCGCGGCGGGCGGCCGGTCATGCGCGCTCGGCGCGGCGGCGCTGCTCGTGCGCGGCCAGGTCGTTCAGGAACGCGCGGGATTTCTGCCCGATGGCCAGCAGTTCCTTGCGGTAGTCCTCGGTCACCTCGGCCGGCAGGCGGTCCAGGAACAGCACACCGTCCAGGTGATCGGCCTCGTGCTGGAACACCCGCGCGAGGTAATCGTCCGCCTCGATCACGCGGCCCATGCCGTCCAGGTCGGTGTAGCTGACCTGCACGGCGCGGGCGCGCGGCACGCCCTCCTCGTAGATGCCGGGGATGCTGAGGCAGCCCTCCTGGTACGAGCGGTCCTTCTTCTTGTTGATGACCTTCAGGACCGGGTTGAGCATCACGAACTCACGCAGCACCCGCGAGCGCAGGTTGTCGTCGCCGCCCTCGTTCTCCTCCTCGTCGTCCTCGTACTCGACGGCCACGAACATCCGCACGGGCAGCCCGATCTGCGGGGCGGCCAGGCCGACGCCACGCGCCTCGAACATCGTCTCCAGCATGGTGTTCGCCACCTGCCGCACGGTCTGAGGATCGAAGCCCGGCACGGTGAGGGTATCGGTGGCCTGCAGGGGCTTGGCTTTGCGGCGCAGCACCGGGTCGCCGTACAGGCGCAGCGGGTACACGCGGGGAGAATCGAGGTCCGTCACAATGCCTCTGTTTTACCAGACGCGCCGCTCCCTGATCCTGCCGCCGCTTCCGGTCCGGCCTGTGGGCGCGGTGCTGTCCGGCGGCGCGCCGGCGCGGAGCATGAACGGCCCCTCACGGAACTCTGCTCCTGCCGGTCAGGTACGGCTGCCTAGAATGACCGTCCGTTCCGGCGTTCCCGTTCTCATGCCCGCGCCGTACCCGGCCGCGCCCCGAGGAGACCCATGCACCGCACCCCTTTGCTGTTTGCCCTGACTGCCGCCCTGATCGGCCCCGCCAGCGCCCAGACCACACCGGCCCAGACCGCCCCCGCCGCCACGCCCGCCCCCACCAGCCTGCTCACGCAGGGTCAGGGTGCCGCGCAGGCCGCCGCCGAGGCCCGCGACCTGACCCTCAAGGCCCGCAGCGCCTACCCCAAAGGCAGCGCCAACATCGACCAACCCCTCTGGAAGCAGGCGGCGGCCGCCGCCGAGACCGCCGTGGCCGCCGCGCCCGGCAACCCCGACTACCTGAAACTCCGCGCGCAGATCTACACCGAGGTCGGCTTCTGGCGGCAGGCGGAACTCGCCTGGAACGCGTACTTCCGCGCCGCGCCGACCACCGGCCCGGAGGCCAGGGTGGCCGCCACCGTGCAGTACAACCTCGGGTACGCCGCGTACACCCGCAACCAGCCGGACGAGGCGGCGAAGTTCTTCGCCAGCTGCCTGCAACTCGACCCGGACAGCGCCCCGTGCGCCACCTGGGCCGCCCGCACCGCGCTGGAAGCCGGGAACTACACCCAGGCGCAGACCCTGTACGCCCGCGCCCTCACCCTGAACCCCGCCGACAAGACGCTGACGTACTTCCAGGGCCTCGCGCAGAGCGCCGGACGGTACGGCCCCGCCGCCACCCGCGCCTTCAGCCGCGCCTACGGCGACCGCGACGCCGGCCGAAAGACACAGGCCCTCGCCGGCTTCCAGGAAGCGGCCCGCAGCGCCCCCAACTTCACCGAGGCGCACCGCGAGGCCGGCCGGCTGGCCCTGGAACTCGGGAACACCCAGGCCGCGCTGGACGCCTACACGGCCCTGAACGCCCTGCCGAACCCCACCGCCGCCGACAGGTTCAACCTGACCCTCGCCACCGAGGCGCAGCAGTACGGCCTGAGCGTCGTGCAGACCTACCGGGCCGCGTACCAGAAGTACGCGGCCGGTGAGAAAGCGGCCGCCGAGACCGGCTTCCAGGCGGCCACGCAGCAGAACCCACGCTACGCGAAGGCCTGGGCGTGGCTGGGCCGCGTGCGCTACGAGGCGAAGAACTACGCGGGCGCCGCCGAGGCGTACGCGCGGGCCGTGGCCCTCGACCCCACCGACAGGAGCAGCGCCTACTACCTGAAACTCGCACAGCAGGGCAAGTAATACGGACTGCCGACTCCGGCTGCAAGGGGTGTAATACGGACTCCGATTGAATGGGCTGCAACGGCCCTTCCATCCGAGCGGATGCGACTCGGAGAGCTGCGCCGCAGAGGAGGAGAGAAACGCCCCTCCGGACGTGGAGTTGGCAGATCGGTGGTGTTCCGATCTGTCAACGAAACAAACGGAATCCGTATAACAGCGTTCAACCCGGGCGAGGTGGGCAGGCGAGACACGGGGTCCGGGCGGGACAACCCCGCGCCGTACCGGCTCGTTGACGAACCAGACGGAATCCGCCCCACCGGGGGCCGCTGCCCCTCATCCCAGCTGGCAGTGGTACGTGGCGCCCTGCCAGTCGAACTTCAGACCGAACAACTTCCAGGTGCCCAGCAGCCCCGCCAGCGTCACGCGGCCCACCGGGTAGCCCTGCACCACGTAACGGGTGTACAACCCACGCACCTGCGGCGCGTCCCGCCCGGCCATCAGGAGGGCGTGCGCCGCGTCGTTGGTGTGCAGGGCCGCCACCTGATACGCCAGCGGACCGGCGCTCTCAAGGGTCAGGGCCGCCTGCAGGTCCGCGCGGCCCGCCGCGCCGCACCACAGGTGCCGGACCTCCGCCGCGCCCCCCGGAACGCGCGTCACCTCCACGTTCGGCAGGAAGGCCGGTCCCTGCCCCTGCGCAGCCCCCACGCCCGACAGTCCCGCCACCCAGCCGGCCATCAGGAAACCGGCGATCAGGGAACGCACGACCCGCGACCCGCCCCCCACACCCGGCCCACCCCGCACCGGTCTCCGCTCCGTTCCGTCTCCACTGACGCCTCGCATGACCCACCATACGCCGCTCCCGCCGCGCCACCCACCCCCCCTCGGGGCGCGGTCATGACAGGTGGCGCGCTACGCTGACCCCATGAGCAACCCCGCCCCCCGCCCCCGGATTCTCGTCGCGAACGACGACGGCATCTTCAGCCCCGGCATCAAGGCCCTGGCGCAGGCCATGAGCACCTTCGCGGACGTGACCGTCAGCGCCCCCGACGTCGAACAGAGCGCCGTCGGGCACGGCATCACCATCCGCCGGCCCCTGCGCTTCAAGCACACCGCCAGCGCGGGCTTCGGCGACATTCCCGCGTACCGCGTGGACGGCACGCCCGCCGACTGCGTCGTGCTGGGCGTCCACCTGACCGGCCAGCCGGACCTCGTGGTCAGCGGCATCAACCTCGGCCCGAACCTCGGGGACGACCTGACCCACAGCGGCACCGTCGCCGCCGCCATCGAAGGCATGAGCCTCGGCATTCCCGCCATCGCGTTCAGCCAGCAGGCCACCCCCGCCGGCGAGTACGACTTCGCGCCCGGCGCCGCGTACGCTGCCCGCCTCGCCCAGGAAGTCCTGACGCGCGGCCTGCCCCCCCGCACCCTGCTGAACGTCAACTTCCCAGCCCTGCCACCACGCGGCGTGCGCGTCACCCGCGTCGGCGAGCACCGCTGGGAAGACCGCATCGTCACCCGCCACGACCCCGAAGGCCGCGAGTACCACTGGGTCGCGGGCACCAGCACCGCCCCCGACGCCCACGACGAGGGCACCGACTACGGCGCCGTCGACGCCGGACTGATCAGCGTCACGCCCGTCCGCATCGACCTGACCGCCCGCGACCTGCTGGGCGAACTGGCCGGGTACGTCCCGCAGCTGTAAGGGCAGCTGACGGGAGGGGGGAGTGGGCCGAAGCTCACGTCCCCCCTAGCGAATCAGGAGGCCGATCAGGGCTGCACCACCCGCACCTGCGCCGCCGGAACGACGGTCAGCGCCGGGCGCTGAAGGTTCGCGGTGTTCACGCGGTACACCACCGCCGCCTTCACGCCCCGTGCCGTCGCCTGATCGAGTTCCGCCTGCGAGTTCACCAGCCGCACGTTCGGAGTCAGTTCGTCCGTGAACGCGATCCGGCCGTTCTGCCGCGCCCGGACCCACAGCGTTTCCGGCTGATCCCCACCGTTGAAGGCCTTTTGATTCAGCCGCAGGATGTTCTGTACCACTGCGAACACCTCCCCGTCCTTGCCCGGCACGGCCAGTTGCGGCGCGGCAGGATCGGCGGGCTGGCGGGTGCTCTGCGGGAGGACATTCACGGGAATGGGCAGCGAGGTGTCCGTCCGGCGCGCCCCTGTCAGTCCGTTGGCAATGAGGTCCACCGTCCGGACCGGTGCCTGCGCGGTCCCGATGGGAATGCGGGCGGCGCCGATGGTCAGGACCGGGTTGGTGAGGCCCGTGAAGCTGAACGGTTGTGACGTCACGGAGGTCAGGAAAGTCGTCAGGAACATGCTCGGCAGGTACTGCTGGCCGTTCATCGTTTCGATCTGGAAGGAGACCTGCGGGACGGTCCCGGTGACGCCGCCGTTCAGCGTGAGGACGCGAGGACCTGCATAGGCGTTCACCGGAACACGCGCCGACTTCAGGGCCGCCAGCAGGTCCGTCACGCTCAGAAGAGGGCCGTACACCGCGAAGGTGCCGGTCCGGCACTGCTCACGCAGGCCCTCCACGCCGCCTGCCTGCTCCAGCAGCCGCTGCGCGACAGGATTCTGCCCGGCAACGGTCTGTCCCGTCCTGATGGCACAGGTCTGCGGGTCCGTGTCCTGCGGCAAAAAAGTCGACTGCACGGCGCTGACCTGCGCCACGGCCTGCAAGCTCAGCAGGCCGGCCACACCCAGCAGGAGGGTGGCCCGGATGGCGGCGGGTGCGGTGTGGACGCCGCTGAGGTCGCGGGCGATGGCGTGGGGGTTGCCCAGGTCGCGCAGGGCGGCCCGTTCGGCGTCGGCGCTGTCCATGCCGCACAGTTGATGGCGGTAGATCTTGTCCTCGATGGCGCCGCGCAGTTCCAGGGCCGCGTCGCGTTTTTTGGTGCCCCACAGGCCGCGTGTGGCGTGGCGGATGAACTGGTCGCGGTTCATGCCGGGCCGCCGATGACGCCACGGACAGCGCGGGTGAAGCGTTCGTATTTTTCGCGCTGGGCTTTCAGTTCGGCTTTTCCGGTGGGGGTGAGGGTGTAGACCTTGACGGGGCTGCCGCCGCGTGGGAGGGTCTGGAATTCGCCGCGGATGAAGTTCTGTTTTTCGAGGCGGTGCAGGGCGGGGTAGAGGGTGCCTTCGCGCAGGGCGAAGTGGCCGTCGGTGGCGGCCTGGACGTCGGCGATGATCTGGCCGCCGTAGCGGGGGCCGGTTTCGAGGGTGGCGAGGAGGAGGAGGTCGAGGTGACCTTTGAGCTGCTGGGCGTCCATGGGGCTCCTTCCGGGGTCACGCGCGGTGACCTCGCTTGGCGATGCTGGTGGTAGGGGCATCGTAAAGCGAGGGGCATCGGAATGCAAGGGCGAGTGTGGTCAGCGGCTCGCCTGCACCTGAAACACCCAGGCGCGTACGCCGTTCGGCACCGGCAGGGGCGGCACCTGGCCGGCCCAGCGGCTCGCCACCAGCGTCAACTCCGGCTGAGCGGGGGAGAGCAGCAACTCCGCGCCCAGAAACCCCGGACACTGCGGCAGCGCGTCCAGGAAGGCGTGCAGGGCGGCGCGGGCCGCCTCGCCCTTCCCCTCGGCGTAGTGGACGCAGGCGGCCGGAACGCGGTCCCGGGCGGGCATCAGTACAGACTCAGGGGATCGCGCGGATCCCAGCGCAGGTACGTGCCGAAATGCAGGTGTGGCCCCGTGCTGCGCCCCGTGTTCCCGACCCGCCCGACCGGCTGACCCCGCACGACCAGCTCGCCCTTCTGCACGAGGTTGGCGCTCAGGTGCGCGTACCGGGTGATCCAGCCGTCCGGGTGTTCCAGCACGACCGTCCAGCCCCAGCCCCGGTCGAAGTCCGGGCGGGATTCCAGCACGCGGCCCGAACGGGCGGCGCGGACCGGCGTGCCGACCGGCGCGACGATATCCACGCCCAGGTGATCCTCACGCACGCCGTCCAGCACCCGCGGCCCGTACCCGCTGCTGACCCCGTGATACCCCGCGACCGGCCACAGCCACCCGCCGGAACTGCCGGACGAACTGGCAGCGCGGACCGTGGCCCCGCCACGCCGGACTGCCGGGGCCGCAGCGGGCGCCGCGCTGCGACCGGGAATGGTCAGGCGCGCCCCGGTCCACAGGGCCTTCCCGTCCCGGTAGGCAGGGTTGGCGCTGAGCAGGGCGCCCAGGCTCAGGCCGTACCGGGCGGCAATCACGGACAGGTTCTCACCGTTTTTCACGGTGTGCGTCCCGGCGGGCAGCGTCCGGTCCGGGAGGGTCAGTACCCACCCGGCCTGCACCTGATCCGTGCCGCGCAACCGGGCGTTCACCGCGCGGATCTGCGCGGCACTGACCCCGGCGCGCGCCGCGATGCCACTCAGGGTGTCGCCCGGCTGCACCCGGTACGACGAAGCGTCCGCTGTTGCCACCAGCAGCGCCAGCAGCGCCGCGCACACCCGACCTGTTCCGCTCACGCCGCGCAGCATAGCGCTGCACCCGCCGGCGCCGCTGCCAGGAACCCCTCACCGGGAAGGTCTCGGTCCCCTCCGGACTCCGCCCGAACGGAGAACAGAGACGGAACCCGGTTTTCTCCCACTCGCTTCGCTCGGCTTGAATGGCTTTGTAAGCCGTTCAAGCCGAGTCCGTATCAGGCACCGGTGGCGATCACGTTGCAGGTGCAGCGCGCCAGACTGGTCACGCGCCCCCGCTCGTCGCGGATCTCAATGGTCCAGACCATCATGCTGCGCCCCCGGTACGCCAGGGCCGCCTCGCCCGTCACCCAGCCGTCCGTCACGCCGCGCACGTGCGTGCCGCTCAGGTCCACGCCGACCGCCACCTGCCGCGCCGGGTCCAGGTTCAGCCACGACCCCACGCTCGCCAGTTCCTCGGCCAGCGCGAGGTTCGCGCCGCCGTGCAGCCGCCCGGCCGGCTGGCGGTTTCCCTCGACCGGCATGCGGGCCACCAGCCGCTCGCGGCCTGCCTGCAGGAACTCGATGCCGATCCGCGCGCCCAGCGTGCCCTGCAGGGCGTTCATGCGGCCCGCCAGCGCCTCGGGCGTCAGCGTGTCGAGTTCATGCGCGGTGGGGAACAGCAGGTCCGGGTGCAGCGTCATGCCCGGATGCTACCGCCCCCGGCCCGCGCCAGTGGGTCATGCGGCCTCCGAGCGAAGCGACCCGGACAGCTGCTCCGCAGGGTGGGAGCAGCAGCGGGCTGCCGGGCATGAAGTTGGAAACCCGGAACGGCACCGGGTCGTCAACTCCACGTCCGGAATCCGTTTCTCTCCTACTCTGCGGAGCAGCTCTACGAGTCGCATCCGCTCGGATTGAATGGCTTATAAAGCCATTCAATCGGAGTCCGTCTCAGCCCTGCCGGTGCGCCAGCGTGCGGCCCACGCCCAGCCCGTGCCGGTACACCAGTTCGCCGCCCAGGAACCCGCCCGCGACCGCCACGCCCAGCGCCGCCCCAGACAGGGTCTTCCCCAGGCCGCGCCGCCCACGCCGCCGCGCCAGCAGCGACCCCACGTTCAGCAGGAACGCCGCCTCGTTCAGCGCCCCGTGAATCAGGCCGGTGCGCCGCGCCTGCCCACGCGTGTTCGACCAGTCGGCCCAGCCGGTCGCGATGGTCCCCACCGCGCCCAGCGTGCCCAGCAGCAGCGCCCGGTCCGCCGCCGCGTCGTTCGCACCCGGCGACCGCGCGGGCAGGTGATCGAGCGCCGCCGCGATCATCCACCCGCCCAGCGGCAGGTGCACCAGAATCGGGTGCAGCGGGTGCCCCAGCCACTCGCCGTGCAGGGCGTCCGTCACGCCGGGCGGCAGGGTCGCCTCCGCGCCGCGCAGCAGCGTCTGAAGCGTGTCGGCCACGCCTTCCAGCGCGTCGTGGTCACTGACGGCGTCCTCCATGACGTGGGCAGGCGGAACGTGGGCGGGTGGCCGGATCCGGTTCGGGTTCAGCATGCAAGACCTCCTGTGAGGTCCTCACCGTAGGCCCGCCCCACCCCGCCGCGCGTGCGAGGCGACTTCAGGTTCGTTCATGCCCGCCCGGCCCCGGTGTCATACGGACTGCCGTTTGTTTCGTTCACAGATCGGAACACCACCGATCTGTCAACTCCACGTCCGGAGGGGCGTTTCTCTCCTTCTCTGCGCAGCAGCTCTCCGAGTCGCATCCGCTCGGATTGAATGGGCCGCAAAGGCCATTCAATCGGAGTCCGTATCAGTCCGGGATCAGGTCCGCCGGGTCCGGCGTCAGGCACGCCTCCCACGCCGCCTCGAACTCCGCGCGGTCCAGGCCCCGCCCGATCACCACCAGTTCGGACGTGCCGTCCCCGGCGTCCCAGGCGTCCGCCGTGAACAGGTCCCGCACCGCCTGGAACAGGATCCGCTGCGGGTACCCGAACAGGTCCAGGAACCCCTTGGCCCGCAGGACCTCCGCCGGGCGGGACAGCAGGAACTCCGTCATGAACCGCTGCCAGCGGTACGGGTCCAGCGGCCGGTCCGCACGCAGCGTGAACGACTTCAGGCCCGGCGTGTGCGCCGCGCGGGCGTCCACGCCGTCCAGCACGCGCGGATCGAAGTCGTCGCGGGCCAGCAGGGCGTCCGCGTCCACCTGACCCCGCTCCACCCGTTTGATCTCCGCCAGCGGATTCACGCCGCGCAGCACGCCCTGCGCGTGATCCAGCAGCGCCGGGTCGGCGAGGTCGGTCTTGTTCAGCACGACCACGTTCGCGTACGCCAGCTGCCGCGCCGCCTCCGGATGCTCCCGCAGCGTCTGCAGGGCGTGCCGGGCGTCCACGACCGCCACCAGCGTCGTCACGCGGAACGCCGCGCGTACCGACCGTTCCAGCAGCGTCGTCAGGACCGGCGTCGGGTCCGCCACGCCACTCAACTCCACGATCACCGCGTCCGGCTTCTGCTCACGCATGGCAATCGTCACCAGCGCCCGCAGCAGATCATCCCGCCCCGTGCAGCACAGGCACCCGGCCGTCAGTTCCGTCACGTCGTCCTGCAGCCGCTCGATCAGGCTGCCATCCACGCCCTGCGCGCCGAACTCGTTCACGATCACACCCAGCCGGTGCGGCAACGACCGGATCAGGTGATTCACCAGCGTCGTCTTCCCCGCACCCAGAAACCCACCCACCACAATCACCGGAATGCGTTCATCAGGGCGGTCAGCGGGCACAGTCATGCCGCGCAGGATACGGGGTGATCGGCGCGGGAAATGGGACGGGGTAGCCCTGACGGTACAGTGAACGTGTGACGGATGCAGAACTGCTCGCGCGGGCACACGAGATGATGAACGCGCTTAGAGCCGGAGAGCAGATCTGGATCAACGACGTCCTGCACATGTGGGAACAGCTCTACAGCAAGGCCCGCGATACAGAGCGAGAGCAGGCATTGGTCTGGGCGGAGGCAGCATTTGCGCTGGTGTCAGCCTGCCCGGACTGCTGGCGGGAGCCGCTGTCCATTCGTCTCCTCATGATTGCCCGGTTTGGGTCGCAGGATGGGCATCCGCTTCTGGATGCACAGGTGTTGACCGCTGACGCACTGAAGCTGATCCCCTGGACGCCCGAGGAGCTCAAGGTGCTGTTCCCAGACTGGCGGCGTCAGGACAGCGCCACGATCCGTCAGCTGGGACGAGTCAGAAATGTCTTGGCGTTCCTCGCACAACTGGCAGAGTTCCTGCCAAGACCTCTTCATCCGGAGTTGCAGGATTGGCTGGAAGTGCGTGCTGTCGCCCGGACGCCCTGAGTTTCGCCGCGTATCCTCGCCCGTATGCCTGCCCCCTCCCCGTCTGTTCTGCGCCGCCTGTACGGTCTGCTGGGTCCGTACCGCCGCACGGTGGGTCTGGGCCTGCTGCTGCTGACCCTGAGTGTGGCGGCGGAACTGTACCCGCCGCTGGTGTGGATCCGGGTGGTGGATCAGGGCATTCCGGAACGGGACTGGGTGTTTATCGGGGGGCAGCTGGCAGTGCTGGTGGGGGTGTTCGCGGCGCAGCAGGTGCTGTCGGCGTGGCGGGGGCTGCTGCTGGAGCGGGCGGGGCAGGCGTTCACGCGGGACCTGCGCCTGACGCTGTACGGGAAGTTGCAGGGGCAGTCGGCGGCGTACTTCGAGGGGCAGCGGACCGGGGATCTGCTGGCCCGCGTGACGGGCGACGTGGACGCGTTGCAGGACGTGCTGGTGCGCGGCACGGACGCCGTGCTGGCGAACGCCCTGCGGCTGGTGGGCGTGATAGGGATTTTCATTGCGTTGCAGCCGCTGCTGGGCGTCCTGACAACCATTCCGATGATCGCGGTGGCGTTCATGCTGCGCCGCTACGCCCGCACCGTGCGGCCCGCGTACCGCGCGGCGCGCGCCCGCCTGGGCGACCTGAGCGCCCTGATCGCCGACCGCCTGAGCGGCATCCGCGTGGTGCAGGGCTTCGCGCGGGAGGACGCCGAGGCCGAGCGCATCCGCGCCCTGGGCGACGAGCTGTACGCCGAGGGCGTGAAGGCCGTCACCATCCGCAACCGCGCCTTCCCCCGCGCGCGCTTCGTGGGGAACCTGGGCAACGTGATCATGCTGGGCGGCGGCGCGTGGCTGATCATGGCCGGGCAGTTCACGCTGGGCGGCCTCCTCGCGTACCGGGGGTGCGGGCGGTACTTCTATGGCCCGATCGACGACCTCGTGAACATCGGCGACCTGCTCCAGCGGGCCGAGGCGAGCGGACGGCGGGTGTTCGAGGTGCTCGACGCGCCCGTCCCCGTGCAGGACCGGCCCGGAGCGCGGCCCCTGCCGCAGCCCGTGCAGGGCGACCTGCGCTTCGAGGGCGTCACCTTCGGGTACGACCCGGCCCGGCCCATCCTGCGGGATGTGACGCTGCACGTCCCGGCCGGGCAGCGCGTCGCCCTGCTCGGCGAGAGCGGCGCGGGCAAGAGCACCCTCCTCGCCCTCGTCACCCGTACCTTCGACCCGCAACGCGGGCGCGTGACGCTCGACGGGCATGACCTGCGCGACCTCACGCTGCGCAGCCTGCGCGAGAACGCCGCCGTCATGGCGCAGGACACCTTCCTGTTCCACGACACGGTGCTGAACAACGTCACCTACGCCCGCCCGGACGCTTCGGGTGCCGAGGTCGAGGCGGCCCTGCGCGCCGCGCACGCCCACACCTTCGTGCACGCCCTCCCCGAGGGCCTCCAGACCGTGGTGGGGGAACGCGGCGTGCGACTCAGCGGCGGGCAACGCCAGCGGCTCTCCATCGCCCGTACGCTGCTGGCCCGGCCCAGCCTCCTGCTGCTCGACGAACCCACCAGCGCCGTCGACGCCGAGAGTGAAACCCAGGTCGTCGCCGCGCTGGACGAACTCACGCGCGGCCGCACCGCGCTGATCGTCACGCACCGCCCCAGCCTCGCCCGCACCGCCGACCGCGTCATCGTCCTGGCAGGTGGCTTGATCGTCGAGGACGGCCACCCCGACACCCTCCGCAGACGCGGCGGCGCGTACGCCACGCTGGAACGCCAGATGGGCGGCGAACCTGTACCCGAGGTGACGGGCTGAGCCCTACAGCCCGCCCCTCGGATTCACGTCCACCCTGATCTTCGCTTTCCAGGTGCGGGTGTCGAGGATGCGCAGGAGTTCGCCGAGGCGGGTGTCGTTGCGGGCACGCAGGAAGAGGTGGTAGGGGTACACGCCGCGTACGCGGGCGACCGGGCTGGGCGCAGGCCCGAGGACCTCGTGGGCGGTGGCGCCGGCGCCGTGGAGGGCGTCGGCGAGGTCCTGCGCGGCGGCCTGCGCTCTGTGCTGGTCGCGGGCGCTGATCTCGATCTGCGCGAGGCGGGCGTGGGGGGGGTAGTTCAGGGCGGCGCGGGCGCGTTCCTCGGCGGCGGGGTACGCGAGGGTGTCGCGGCCGTCCACCATGACCTTCAGGGCGGGGTGGTCCGCCTGGAAGGTCTGCACGACCGTCATGGGGGCGCGGGTGGGGTGCCACTCGGCGAGCTGCCGCAGCAGGCGGTGGTAGCGCTCTGAGGCGCGGAAGTCGCTGACGTTCAGCCACGTGTCGGCCAGGGTCACGCCGATCAGGGCGAGGTCGGGCGGGGCCTCGTGCGACAGCAGCAGTTGCGTGCCGACGATCACGCCACTCTCGCCGCGCATCAGGGGCGTCAGGTCGTCCTGGTGGTCGCGGTCGAGGCGGTAGACCGGAAAGCCCGGCAGGAGTTTGCGGACTTCCTGGGTGATCCATTCGGTGCCGGGGCCGCGCGCCTTCCACATGCGGTCGCCGCACTCGTCGCAGCGGTCCGGGACGGGCTGGTGGTAGCCGCACTGGTGGCAGGTGAGCTGCCGGGTGTCCTGGTGAAAGCGCAGCGGCACGTCGCAGTGGCGGCACTGGGGGGTGTGTTCGCAGGTGGGGCAGCGCAGCAGGGCGCTGTACCCGCGCCGGGGCGCGAGCAGCGCCGCCTGACGGCCGCGTTCCTGCACCTGCCGCAGCACCCGGGCGAGGTCGTGGCTGATGGGGTAGCCCATGTCGGCGGGCGCGAGGTGCGTGCCGGACAGCGGCCCGATCTGGGGTTGCTCGGGCGGGTTGGCGTAGTCCACGACATGCACGCGGGCGCGGGGGGGTGGGAGGACCGCGCCGGGGTGCGGGACGCTCTCGGCGGCGGGCGCGGCCCCCACGAGGGCGAGGGCGGCGTCGTGTGCGGTGGCGAGGCGGGCGGCCACGTCGGGCAGGAAGGCGCGGCTGCCGCTCAGGAGTTTGTGGGCGTCGCTGGCCTCCTCCAGCACGACGATCAGCGCGGGGTCGTGCAGCGGCGCGGTCAGGGCGTGCCCGCTGCCGATGACCAGCCGCGCGTGCCCGCCCTGCACGAGCTGCCAGGTGTGCTCGCGTTGCGCCTCGCTCAGCTGGCCGCTGATCTGCGCGGCGTGCGTGCCGCAGGTGCGGGCCAGGCCGCTCAGGTGCTCCCAGCTGCGCCGCAGCGTGGCGGCGTCGGGGGCGAGGACCAGCACGCCGCGACCCTGTCGCAGCAGCCGCCCGATGCGGGGGGCCAGGGTGGCGGCGCGGGTGGCGGGGCGGCCACCGTGCAGCCGCCAGACGGGCGCTTCGGGCAGCCGGTCGGGCCGGTCCGGGTCGGGCGCGGCGGCGGCGGGTTCCGGCAGGGCGGGGGGCGGGGCGGGCACCTGCACGGTGTCGGCCCAGCCGCGCAGGGCGAGCGTGCCGGCCTGCGTGCCGCTCAGGGGAATCCCGGCGGCGCTGGCCCCGGCGGCCCAGGCGGCGTAACTGTCGGCCGGGCCGTGGTCGCGCAGCCACTCCCACGCGGGCGGCGGGGGCCGTTCGGTGCTGGTGTACTCGGCGGCCCCGGCGTTCAGGGCGGCGGTCACGACCCCGGCGCTGACCCCGGCGCCCCTGGCCCAGGCGCTCAGGGTGTCGCAGGGGCCGTGCTGAGCGAGCCACGCGGCGGCCTGCGCCTGCCGGGGCGTCAGCGTCGGTATCTGGGTGGGGGCGGGCCTGACGGCGCGCAGGACGGTGGCCGTGCGGCTGGCGGGCGGGACGTGTTCGGGCGCGCGAGCCTCGACCACGCTGATCAGTCGGGGCTGCGGCGTGAAGCGTTCCTCCAGCAGGCCCTGCTCGCGGATGGCGTCCAGCAGGGCGGGCGCGAAGGCCCCGGCGTCCGTCCAGCGGTCGGTGGGCACGCGCCGCGCGAAGGCGCTCAGGTCGCTGCCCGGCACGGCGCGGACCATGTGGGTGTACGCGGCCGTCCAGCCGACGCCCAGCAGGTCGCCCCAGATCAGCCCGGCGGGAATGCGGGCGTCGTGCGCCCAGCCCTGCACGCCCGTCACGGTCGCGGGCGGCACCCACGGCCGGGCCGGGTCGTCGAGCAGGTGCGCGGCTTCCCGCAGGCGGTGGGCGGCGCGCGGGTCGCCCTCGCCCACCACGAGGCCCACGACCAGTTCGCCGCGCCACGGCACCAGCACCCGGCAGCCCAGCGGGACCGGCCCGGTGAAGCCGTGCGGCGCGCCGAAATCGTACGGGGGAACCGGGAGGTTCACGGCCACCTGCCACGGGCTCGGGGAGGGGGAGGCGGGCGGCGTCACGCGCCCCAGGCTAGCGCGCCCCGGCCGGCCGCTTCCGTGACCTGCGCCGTCCATGACCGGCACCCGCGCGCGGTGGGGTCGGGGCGCAGTCTGGGTGTGGTGGGGGGCTGCGCGGCGCCCGGACGCTACCCTCCGGGGGTGACGCCGCTTCCTGCCCGCTCCGCTCCCGCCCCGGTGAACGTACGGACCGGCCTGCTGCTGGGCGTGACCTCGGCCCTGACGTTCAGCACGCTGGGCGTCTGGGGCAAACTGGCCGCACAGACGGGCCTGGAGTCCTTCAATGCGCTGGCGTGGCGCTTCGGGCTGGTCGCCCTGCTGCTGCTGCCCGTCACCTCGCGCGGGCTGCGCCGCGCCGACCGCCTGCGGATGCTGGGCGTGGGCACGCTGTACACGGCCGCGACCATCTGTTATTTCGGGGCGCTGGGGCGCGTCACGGCGGGCGCCACGGGCCTGCTGCTGTACCTCGCGCCGGCCTTCGTGATCCTGCTGGCGTGGCTGTCGGGCCGTGCGCCGCGCGCCGCGCAACTGGGCGCCGTGACGCTCGGCTCGGCCGGGCTGGCGCTGGTGATCGGCCTGCCCGGCCCGGCCGACCGGGACCCGGCGGGCCTGCTGCTGGGCGCGGGGGCGGGCGTGCTGTACGCCGCGTACCTGCTGGCCAGCGAGCGGTGGCTGGCGGGCGTCCCGGCGCTGGCCGCCACGGCGCACATGGCGCTGGTGGCGGCGCTGGTGTTCACGGGACTGGCCGCGAGCGGCGGGACGCTGGGCGTGCCGGACACCGGGGCGCAGTGGGGCGTGATCGCGGCCATGGCGCTGCTGCCCACCCTGGTCGCCGTGCCTGCGCTGTACGGCGCGGTGCGGCACCTGGGCGCGGCGCGCACCAGTCTGCTGGGCACGCTGGAGCCGCTGTTCACGCTGATCCTGGCAGGCGCGGTGCTGGGCGAGCAGCCGGGACCGGGCGTGGTGCTGGGCGGCGCACTGATCCTGGCGGGCGCGCTGCTGGCGCAGTGGCCGGCCCGTCCGGCCGCCTGATCATACGGACTCCGATGGAATGGCTTGCAAAGCCGTTCAATCCGAACGGACTCGTAGAGCTGCGCAGCAGAGCGAGCAGGAGAGAAACGGGTTCCGGGCTGGCAACACCACAGACGGCAGTCCGTACCAGCCGCGGCCGGACAGGCGGGAGGGGCGGGTCAGCGGTCGTCGCTGAGCGTGACGGTCAGCGGGGCGCGGCTGGGTTGCCCGGCGAGCGGGCCGCTGGCCCCCACGACGCGCAGGCCGCCGCTGTCGCCGCTGCTGGCCGGGAGTTGCAGGCGCAGCAGGCGGGTGCGGCCGCCCTGCACGGCCAGGACACTGACCTTCAGTTCTCCGGCGCGGACGCAGCGGGCGTTCATGGGGCAGCGGCTGTCCTGGGCGCGCAGCAGCGTGACGGTCGCGTCGCCCAGGCGGGCGGTCTGGCCGGGCGTGAGGGTGACGGTGGCGGCCTGCGCGGTTCCCAGGGCAGCGCTGCTGGCGGTCAGGACGAACAGGAGGCGGGTCAGCAACTTGGTCATGCCACCCACTGTGCCGCGCGAAGCTGAGCGCCGGCTGACCGGGGGCCTCCCCGTTCTTGCCGGCGCGGCGCGGCGGATCAGCCGGTCAGGGGGGTGTCGCCGTGATCGCCGCCGTGGTGGCCGCAGTCGGCCAGGGCGCGGAAGCTGGCGGCCTTGCTGCCCAGGCCCATCTGGTCGTAGCAGCCGGCGAGTTTCAGCGCGAAGAACTCCACGGCGCGGCAGTCCTCGCGGCGTTCGGCGACTTCCAGGCAGGTGCGGTAGTGCAGCACGGCGAGGTGGTACTGGGCGCTCCGGGCAGCGTGCTCGGCACGGCAGTGGCTCATGCGGAGGGACACGATGTCACTCTGGGCGCTGGTCACGGCGGTCATGGCAGGAGTGTAGCCATGACCGGCTGTGAATGAATGAAAGATGAATCAGGTTTGACGGCACAAAACGTGCGTCTATAACGATGTTTTCCGCTCTGTGCGAAATGAGGGGCGGTGATTTTATGCAGCCCCCCGGTCGCGGGCCGGGCCTACACCAGCCGGGCGCGGACGCCAAGGGTGCTGAGGTTCACGTCGGTCAGCTGCACCTGCAGTTCGGTGTTCAGCGGGGCGGGCGTGCTGGTGGTCAGGTCGAAGGCCAGATCCGGGATCAGCAGGGTCGCCTGCGGGCCGCGCCGGTCCACGACCACGGCGTTCCACACGCGCTCGGGCTGCGCGGCGATGAAGCGCAGGGTGTGGTGGCGGCGGCTCAGGCGTTCGGCCTGCCGGGTGCCGTCGGCGTTCAGGCCGGCCTGCGCCACGCGCGCGGCGACCTCCTTGCCGCCCAGCGGGTCGCGTCCGGCGAGGTGGGCGCGCAGCTGCTGGTGCACCACGAGGTCCAGGTAGCGGCGCATGGGGCTGGTCGCCTGGGTGTACAGGTCCAGGCCCATCCCGGCGTGCGGGCCGGGTGCCGGCTGGAAGCGGGTGCGCGACAGCGTGCGCCGCCGCGCCCACTCGGCGCTCAGGCCGCTGCCGCGCACCTCGCGCTGGGGGGGGTCCTGCGTGGCGAACGGCAGCGGGATGGCGTGGTCGTCGGCGTAGATGGCGGCGCCCCAGCCGGCCAGGGTCATGCATTCCTGCACCACGGCGCGCATCTCGGGTTTCGGCAGTGGGGTCACGAGGGCGCCGTCGGGGCCGGCCTTCACGCGCACCTCGGGCAGGTCGATGCTCAGGGCGCCCTCCTGCACGCGCAGGTCGCGGCTGGCGCGGGCCAGGCGGGCCAGGGTCACGAAGGGTTCCTGGCCGGCGTCCAGCGCGGCCTGCGCCTGCGTGTAGGTCAGGCGGGTGACGCGCACGGTCGTGAGCTGCACGTCCACGGCGTCGGCGTTGCCGTCCTCGTCGAGGTCCAGGCTGATGCTCAGGGCGGGCGTGGTGGGGTGCAGGCCCAGGCCGGTCTTCTCGACGAGGTCGTCGGGCAGCATGCCGATGGTCCGGTCCGGCAGGTACAGGGTCGCGCCGCGTGCGCGGGCCTCGAGGTCCAGTTCGCTGTCGGCGGGCACCAGGGCGGCCACGTCGGCCACGTGAATCCACAGGCGGGTCAGGCCGCCGTCCAGGGCTTCGATGCCCACGGCGTCGTCCGGGTCGCGGTTGCCCTCGTCGTCGATGGCGTAGGCGTCCAGGTGGGTCAGGTCCAGGCGGGGTTCGTCCGTGAAGTCCGGGACGTTCAGCGTGACGGGCTGCGTGGCGGCGCCCAGGCGGTCGGCGTAGGGGGTGCGGCCCTCGTCCCACAGGCCGGCGCGCAGCAGCAGGGCGTGCGCGGCTTCCGGCGTTTCCGTGAGGCCCAGGTCGCGCATGGCGCGGCTCTTGGCCTGCTTGCCGCGTGCCAGCAGTTCGATTTCCGTGCGCTGCGCGGGGCTGAGGTCGGGGGCGGTGGGAAGGCTCATGGCTCAGAGGATAGAGCAGCGGCGCCGGGCCGGGGGTGGCGACACCGGCACCCGGCCCCTGACAGATTGGGAATGCTGATTTTACATCCTGTGTCCGGCGTGGCCTTTATGGCACCGGTATGGCCGGTTTTCCGACCGCTCTCCAGAATTATCGAGCTGAATGCAAAATTAAGCTTGACAGATTGGTATATCCATGTTTCTATATGATCACAGGAGACGAACATGGATGAACAGCATGGGTCCGAAGATTTCCGTTCGCAGGTGCAGCGTCTGGTGGCCGAAGGCAAACTCACCGCCGGGGAGGCCGCCGGTCTCCTTGAGGACCACGCCCCCACCCCTCCCGATCTCGGCAAGTCCGCCCCCGCCACGCCGCCCGGCCCCACACCCCCGGGACGCTCCGGCCCCAGCCCCAGTCCGGACCCCGCCCGGGACCTGACCCTCAGGGTCAGCGGCTACAGCCTGACCGTCCTGCTCGACCCGGCCCTGGCCACCCCCACCCTCAGCGCCAGCGAGGAAGGACAACTGACGCTCAGCCACGCCCCCGACGGCTGGCACGTCACCCGCCGCCAGCCGACCGAGAAGGGCCTGAACTTCGGTTCGCTGCGCGCCATCCTGACCGTGCCGTTCACGCCCAACTTCGTGCACGCCAGCGTCGAGGGCGGCAACCTGACCCTCCCCGACCTGAGCGGCGACCTGAACGCCGAGGTCAGCGGCGGCAACCTGAAACTGCAGGATGCGCACGCCCTGCACGCCACCGTCAACGGCGGCAACCTGAACGGCGGCACCCTGAGTGGCCCCGCGTACGCCACCGTCAACGGCGGGAACCTCACCCTGGCCGGATCGGTCGCCCTGACCGCCGGCGTGAACGGCGGCAACCTCCGCTGGGCCGGCGTGCTCAGCAGCGGCGACCACCGCGTGGAAGTGAACGCCGGGAACGCCTCCCTGCACCTCGGCGCGGGCAGCAGCGTCACCCTGAACGCCGAACTGACCATGGGATCCTTCCGCGCGGACTTCCCCACGCAGCGCAGCGGGTCGTTCCTGACCACCCACCACAGCGGCCAGATCGGCAGCGGCGACGCGCACCTGCACTGCCGCGTGACCGCCGGGGGCCTGAAGGTCGTGAGCGCATGACCGCCCTGCCCACCCGCCCGGTCCTCACCGCGGCCCGCCCCGCCCGACATCCGAACCTGCTGGGCCGCCTGCACGCCCTGATCCGCGCCACCCTGACCCCGGACGCGCAGCTCACCCACGACCGTCAGCGGGCGCGCGCCGCGCTGCACGCCGAGGCCCACCGCGCCGCCCTGACCCACGTGCAACTGAGCGGCACCGGAGGCCGCCCATGAAAGACAAGATCCGCCGCATCCTGGACCTGATCCGCGCCGCGCGCCTCACCCTGGACGACGCCGCGCCCCTGCTGGCCGCGCTGCACACCCGCCTGGCCCTGCAGACCACCGACCGCGAACTGCTGGCCGCGCTGCTGAACCGCGAGGAACTGAGCACCGACCAGATCGCCGAACAGCTGATGCTGCTGCGGGGCGTGCCGGCCGTCCCGACCGCCCCGCAGGCGCCCCGCCCGCCCCGTCCACCCCAGGCGCCCGCAGCGCCCCGCCGCCCGCAGGTCGTGATCGGCGGTCAGCGCGTGCGTGGCCTGGAGGACCTCGTGGAACGCTTCGCGGACCGCTTCACCGGAGGAATTGACGAGATGGTAGACCGCATCACGCAGCAGGCCGTCCCGCACGACCCCGTCCCCCCCGAGCCCCACATGCCCCGCGCCTCGGCCCGCATCCTGCGCATCGAGATCGAGAGCAGCGACGGTGACGAGTACAGCGCGAACCTGCCCGTCAGTCTGGCCGCGCACCTGCCCAAACTGATCCCGCCGCACGGCGTCCGCGCCCTGGAAGCCGCCGGCCTGAGCATCGAGGCGCTGCAACTGATCATCGAGGCCGACCCGCCTCCCGGCCCGCTGATCGACTCCGAGGACAGCAGCGGCAACGAGATCCGCATCAGCCTGAAGTGAGACGGACTGCCGTCTGTTTCGTGAACAACCCGGAAAAACGCCGGGTTGTTCACTCCACGCCCGGAACCCGCCTTGCTCCCTCTCGCATCCGCTCGGCCTGAAGGGTCAGCAACAACCATTCAGGCGGAGTCAACATGACCCGCCCCTTACAGTGAGGATGTATGCGCCCCCTGCCCCTGCCGTTCCCCGATGAAACCGAAGCGCCCCTGGTCACGGAACTGCGGTTCCCGACGAGTGGCGTGACGGTGCGCGGCACCTTCGAACTGAACGAGTTCGCGGTCCTGACCCCCGACAACCTGGAATTCCTGCGCCTGTACATCCGCGTGCGCGGCAACCTCAAGGAGGTCGAGCGGGTCCTGGGCGTCAGTTACCCCACCGTCCGCGCCCGCTTCGACACGCTGCTGCGCGCCATCGGGTACGAACCGGAACTGGCCGACCCGCACGCCGAGGTCCTCAGCAGCCTCGAACGCGGCGAGATCACGCCCGAGGAAGCTGCCCGCAAACTCCGCCGCTGAACGGGCGCAGGAGGAAGGAGAGAGTGGATGATCACTGCCCGCCTCCCGCACCCTTCTTCAGAACACCTTGCTGCCCAGTTTCGCCTCGCGGGCGGGGGTCAGCGGGGTGGCGTCGCCGCTGGGCGCACCCGTGAACTGCACGCCGAGAATCAGGACGTCCGAGACGGTGTCTCCGACGGGCCGGGCCTCGAAGTTCAGGACGCCCAGGACCTGCATGCCGATCAGCTCCTCGGGCGGGTGCCCGGTGAAGCGGCCCACGCTGGTGCGCACGCCGTACCGGCCGAAATCCACGCTCAGGCGGTAGGCGGGTTTCGGGGTGCCGGGGGCGGGCTCGGCACTCAGGATCCGGCCCAGGCGGATGTCCAGGCGGTCGAGCGTGTCGGCGGGCATGACGGTGTCCTTGAGGGGGGTGGCCATGCGGTCAGCGTGGCACGCGCCGGGTCAGCGCAGGCGGTCCAGGTCTGGCCAGCCCAGGCGGAGTTCGCGCAGGTCACCGTCACGCTTCTCGCCGCACTCCGCGCCGCCCTGCCGGGCGTACCAGTGGCGGGTGGGGTTCACGTCCAGCACCCACAGCGCCATGCTGCGCTGGCCGCGTTCCCGCAGGGCCGCCGTGACGGCGTGCAGGAGTGCCCGGCCGGTGCCGTGCCCCTGCGCGGCCCGCAGGGCGTACAGCGTGAACAGTTCCGAGTCGAAGCCCGGATGGTCGCGCGATTCCCCGGCCGATGCGAAGGCCAGCACGGTGCCCTCTGCCTCGGCCACGCGCACCACGTCCTGCCCGGCCGTGATGTTCTGCGCCCAGAACGCCGCGCGCCGCGCCTGTGCCTCGGCGTCCGTCATGCGGTTCAGGAAGTCGGCGGGGATCAGGCCCGCGTACGTTTCACGCCAGCTCTGCACGTGAACGGCGGCGATGCCGGGGGCGTCGGCGGGCGTGGCGGCCCGGATGACGGGCCGGATGACGGGCCGGAGCGGTCGGGTCATGGTTCAGCATAGAAGAACGCCGCCCCGGAAGGCGGCGCAGGTGCGGCGTTCCGGCGACGCGCGTCAGTTGCCCTGTTCGATGTAGCGTTTCAGGGCGTCCAGGCGCACGATGATGGGCGTGCGGGCGCGGACGATCGCGCCGTCCTGTTTCAGTTTGCCCAGGCTGTGGCTGACCGTCTCGCGGGTCGCGCCGACCATGCGGGCAATGTCTTCCTGGTTCAGTTTCAGGTTCAGTTCCACGCCCTGACTGTGCGGCCGGCCGAACTCGCGGGCGAGGCGGTACAGCAGGCTCGCCACGCGCTCCGGGGCGCTGTACGCGCTGACGGTGGCGGTCCAGGCCTGCGCCTCGAACAGCCGGGCGGCCATCAGGCGGATCAGTTTCATGGCGAGGTCGGGTTTGCTGTTCAGCAGTTTCTGCAGTTCGCTGCGCGGCAGGACGATCAGGGTGGTGCGTTCCAGCGCCTCGGCCTGGGTGGGGCGGCGTTCCTCGGGCTGCAGCAGCAGTTCCCCGAAGGTGTCGTGCTGCCCGATGACGCCCAGGATGGCTTCCTTGCCGTTCGGGAAGAGTTTGCTGATCTTGACGAGGCCGCTGCGAACGAAGTACAGCGCGTCGGCGGGGTCGTCCATGCGGTAGATGACCTCGCCGGGCTGGTAGGACCGGTAGGGGGTGGTGGCGGCCACTCGCTCCAGTTCGGCAAGTTCAAGGTCGGCGAAGAGCTCCGTTCGCTTGAGATGCCAGACCAGGCTTGGATAGTTCATGATTCTTCACACAATACCCGAAATACCCTGCGCGGCGACGCAACCGGCCGGGGGGGGCCACCACAGGGTGAAGTGCGCGGGCGGTCAACTGCCGGGCCGGCCGGGGAGGGGCGCGGCTGGCCGGCCGGGACGGCAGGCGTGACATTCGCCCCCAAAAGATTTATACTCGGTTCAACTAACAGTGACGGGTGGCGTCCCTCCGGGGCGAAACCCCACAAGGAGGACCTACACATGCCTACCTACAAAGCCCCCCTGCGCGACATCAAGTTCCTGATGAACGAACTGCTGGACGCCCCCGCAGAACTCGCCAAGATCCCCTACTACACCACCAACGAAACCGCCGACGCCGACCTGATGAGCCAGGTCCTCGACGAGGCCGCCCGCTTCGTGGAAAGCGAACTGGTCCCCCTGAACGCCATCGGCGACAAGGAGGGCTGCGTGCGCCACGACAACGGCGACGTGACCACCCCCACCGGCTTCAAGGCCGCCTACAAGAAGTACCGCGAGGCCGGCTGGACCGCCCTCGACGCCGACCCCACCTACGGCGGCCAGGGCATGCCCCACCTGATCAGCAACGTCCTCGTCGAGATGATGAACTCCGCCAACGTCGCCTGGAGCATGTACCCCGGCCTGAGCCACGGCGCGTACAGCGCCCTGCACGCCGTCGGCAGCGACGCCCTGAAGGACCTGTACCTGCCCAAGATCGTCAGCGGCGAATGGACCGGCACCATGTGCCTCACCGAACCGCACGCCGGCACCGACCTCGGCATGATCCGCACCAAGGCCACCGACAACGGCGACGGCAGCTACGCCATCAGCGGCACCAAGATCTTCATCAGCGCCGGCGAGCACGACATGGCCGACAACATCGTCCACCTCGTCCTGGCCCGCCTGGAAGGCAGCCCCGAAGGTACCAAGGGCATCAGCCTGTTCCTGGTTCCCAAGTTCATCCCCACCCCCGACGGCAAGGTCGGCGAACGCAACGGCGTCGTGTGCGGCAGCCTGGAACACAAGATGGGCATCCACGGCAACGCCACCGCCGTCCTGAACTTCGATCAGGCCAAGGGCTGGCTGGTCGGCGAGGTCAACAAGGGCATGAACCACATGTTCATCATGATGAACGCCGCCCGTCTCGGCACCGGCCTGCAGGGCCTGGGTCTCGGTGAAGTCGCGTACCAGAACGCCCTGGCCTACGCCAAGGACCGCACCCAGATGCGCCACGAACCCCGCGTGAACCCCGCCGAGCAGGCCGACCCGATCATCGTGCACCCCGACGTGCGCCGCATGCTCCTGACCGGCAAGGCCTACACCGAAGCCGGCCGCGCCATGGCCATGTGGCTCGCCCTGAGCATCGACCAGGAACACCACCACCCCGACGAAGCCAAACGTAAGGAAGCCGCCGATCTGGTGGCCCTGCTGACCCCCATCGCCAAGGCCTTCATGACCGACAACGGCTTCAACATCGCCGTGCAGAGCCAGCAGGTCTTCGGTGGCCACGGCTACATCCAGGAATGGGGCATGGAGCAGTTCGTCCGCGACGCCCGCATCGGCCAGATCTACGAAGGCACCAACGGCATCCAGGCCCTCGACCTGCTGGGCCGCAAGGTCCTGATGGACGGCGGCAAGAAACTCCAGAAACTCGCCGGCACCCTCCAGGAATTCGTCGAGGAAAACGAAAGCGACGAGCACATCGGCGAGTACGCCACGCAGCTCGGCAAGGCCGCCCAGCAGCTCGGCAGCCTCACCATGGTCATCGGGCAGAAAGCCATGGGCGAAGGCGGCGCCGACGAAGTGAACGCCGCCGCCGTCGACTACCTGCGCTTCTTCGGGCACGTCGTGTACGGCTACCTGTGGGCCCGCATGGCCAAGATCGCCCACGAGCAGATCGAAGCCGGCAACGACCGGGACGGCTTCTACACCGCCAAGGTCCAGACCGCGAAGTTCTACTTCGCCAAGCTGTTCCCCGAAATCAAGAGCCTCGCCACCACCATCAAGGCCGGGAACGAAACCCTCGCCGTCGACGACCGCGCCGTCTTCGGCTGGGAAGGCGCCCTCGTCCACGCCTGAACCCCGCCCCAGCACCACACAGGAGGCCCGCCGCAACCGCGCGGGCCTCCTGCCTTTCGTGACTGCCCCAGGACCGCGCACAGACCATCCGGGAGGCCCAGCCGCACCCCACCCGTCCGCAGTGTGCCGGCCGCGCGTTTCAGCGCGCCACAGCCACCGCTGAAAGCCTGCCCAGCCCACCACCTGCGCCGCTACCAGAATCCCGCGCCCCCCGCAGCGGCACTTGCGGCAACGCCCGGCTCTCATGACTGCTATATGTGAAAGCCATGAAGAAACTGACTGCCGGTCTGCTCCTCATCGCTTCCCTCACCCTGGCCTCCTGCGCCCCCAAGTACACGGCCGCCACCGCCAAACCCGTCAGCGACATGAACTGCGCCGAGATCAAGGAAGAACTGGGCAAACTCGCCCAGATCCGCACCGAAGCGCAGAACAAGAGCGGCGTCAGCAAGGAGAACGTCCTGTTCGTCCTGTTCTTCTGGCCCGGCGCGGTCGTCAACGAGATGGACAACCGCGACGTGATCGCCAAGGTCGACGCCCGCACCGAGGAACTGAACAAAGCGCAGACCGCCAAAGGCTGCCCGACCAAGTAATACGGATTCCGTCTGTTTCGCCGACAATCCGGAAGTTCACCGGATTGTCGGCTCCACGTCCGGAACCCGTTTTTCTCCTGCTCGCATCCGCTCGGATTGAAGGAGCTTTGCAGCCCCTTCAATCGGAGTCCGTATAAAGCCCACCCAGGGCAGGCGCAACAGGAAAACCCCCTCCGGTGTGGAGGGGGTTCCTTTGTTTCTGGTGGAGCTGAGCGGGATCGAACCGCTGACCTTCTGAATGCCATTCAGACGCGCTCCCAGCTGCGCCACAGCCCCAAGCCAACGCCTGAGCCCAGAAAATGTAGCACCACCACGCACAGAAGTAAAGAGGGGAGAGGGGCGGCCCCGGAATCCTCCAGTCCGCCCCCCGTCACCACCCCGCGCCCCAGCAGAAGCGGGAGCAGGTTGAAATCAGAGATTGAACCAGAGGACAAGCCGAGCCTCTTGACCGGTTGCCTCGTGAGCCTGTGCGAAGGCGTGCCATGCGCGGATGAAGTCCGTTTCCGCGTACTCCTCGTAGGCGTGCGGGGGAATACGTTCGCGTTCCCCGGCGGTCAGCCACAGCGCGGCGTTCAGGAGGAGCGGGAGTTCCTGCGTGGTGATGAACGTCGCCCCACAGACCTCTCGGGGGTACGCAGTCACCTGATCGTCGTACCGGTCGCGCAGGACGTCGGAAACGCCGGGGGGCAGGCCTCGGTCTGCGAGGCCTGCCCCGTGGAGTGCCTGCCGGAAGCGGCGGGCTGATCCGATGTCGAAGGTGGCGACGGGCCACCAGTGACCGCCGACCTCCCTGATTTCGCAGTGGAGGTCGGCGGTGAGGCTCATGTCAGGCGTTCACCCATTCCTGGAGGCTCTTGACGTTCAGGGGGTCGTTCTTGGCGGCGGCGATGGCTTTGGCGGTCCATTCGGCGGCTTCCTTGGTGCTGACGATGGGCACGCCGCGTTCCAGTGCGGTGCGCAGCAGGCGGCTGCCGGTCACGTCGATCAGCAGGTTGGGCAGTTTGTCGCCGTCCTGTTCGCGGATGACGGTCAGGCCGCTGCCCTGCAGGCTGGTGGCGATGTCGTCCAGGCCGTCGCCGAGCAGCAGGGCGGTGCCGCTGGTGGGGACGTTGCTTTTCGCGCCGATCTGCGCGCGGTAGAACGCGCGGTAGGGGTCGGTGTCGATGCCCATGCTCTCGCCGGTGCTTTTCATTTCGGGGCCGAGGGTGGGGATCACGCCCGCGAATTTCAGGAACGGCAGGTGCACTTCCTTCACGGAGTACATGGCGGGGGTGGGGGTCTCGTGCAGGCCGATCTGGTCGAGGGTGTGGCCGACGGCGATGCGGGCGGCGCTCTTGGCGAGGGGGTGGTTCACGGCCTTGCTCACGAACGGGACGGTGCGGCTGGCGCGCGGGTTCGCTTCGAGGATGTACGCCACGTTGTCCTTGACGGCCCACTGGACGTTCATCAGGCCGCGCACGCCGAGTTCCAGGGCGAGGCGTTCGGTGTCGGCTTTCACGCGGGCCAGCAGGTCGGGGCTGAGGTTGACGGGGGGGAGGATGCAGGCGCTGTCGCCGCTGTGGATGCCGGCGGCCTCGATGTGTTCCATGATGCCCATGACGACCGCGCGGTTGCCGTCGCAGAGGGTGTCCACGTCGAGTTCCAGTGCGCCCTCAAGGAACTGGTCGAGGAGGATGCTGGGTTGCCCCTCGACGGCGGCGTACACCTCGTTCAGGTACGTGGTGAGTTCGTCCATGCTCCGGACGGTGCGCATGGCGCGGCCGCCCAGGACGTAGGAGGGGCGGGCCATGAGCGGGAAGCCGAGTTCTTCGGCGAGTGCGGCGGCCTGATCCGGGGTCTGCGCGACCTTGCCCTTGGGTTGCGGCAGGCCCAGGCGTTCGCACAGCGCGTTGAAGGAGGCGCGGTCTTCGGCCTCGTCGATGGCGTCCACGCTGGTCCCGATGATGGGCGCGCCGGCCTCGGCCAGGCGGCGGGCGAGTTTCAGCGGGGTCTGCCCGCCGAGCTGCACGATCACGCCGACGGGGTTCTCGTGCTCGACGATGTTCATGACGTCCTCGAACGTCAGCGGTTCGAAGTACAGGCGGTCGGCGGTGTCGTAGTCGGTGCTGACCGTCTCGGGGTTCGAGTTGACCATGATGGTCTCGTACCCGGCTTCCTGCAGCGCCCAGACGGCGTGGACGGTGGCGTAGTCGAATTCCACGCCCTGCCCGATGCGGTTGGGGCCGCTGCCGAGGATCACGACCTTGGGTTTGTCGGTGGGTGTGACCTCGTCCTCCCACTCGTAGGTGGAGTAGTGGTACGGGGTGTGCGCCTCGAACTCGGCGGCGCAGGTGTCCACGGTCTTGTACACGGGCACGGCCTTGGCTTCCTTGCGGATGGCGCGGACGTCCAGTTCGCTCAGGCCGACGATCTCGCCGATGCGGGCGTCACTGAAGCCCAGGCGTTTCACCTCGCGCCAGATCTCGTACTTCCACTCGCGGATGGGTCCCAGGTCCAGCAGTTCGCTTTCCGCGTCGATGATCTCCTTGAGCTGGCCCAGGAACCACGGGTCGATCTTCGTGGCGTCGAACAGGGCCTCCACGCTCTCGCCGCGGCGCAGGAGTTCCATGACGGCTTCCAGGCGGCGGGGGTTGCCGTACAGCAGGCCGCGCAGCTCGTCGGCGCTCATGGTGGCGAACGCGCCGCGCACGTCGGACTCGATGCTCCGCATGGCCTTCTGGAGGCTCTCCTTGAAGGTGCGGCCGATGGCCATGACCTCGCCCACCGAGCGCATCTGGGTGCCCAGCGCGTCGCTGCTGCCGGGGAACTTCTCGAAGGCGAAGCGCGGGATCTTCGTGACCACGTAGTCGATGCTGGGTTCGAAGGAGGCGGGCGTGATGCGGGTGATGTCGTTCTTCAGTTCGTCCAGGTGGTAGCCGACGGCCAGCAGCGCGGCGATCTTGGCGATGGGGAAGCCCGTGGCCTTGCTCGCCAGCGCCGAGGAGCGGCTCACGCGGGGGTTCATCTCGATGACGATCACGCGGCCGTCTTTGGGGTTCACGGCGAACTGGATGTTGCTGCCGCCGGTGTCCACGCCGATCTCGCGGATGATCGCCAGCGACTGGTCGCGCAGGCGCTGGTACTCCACGTCACTCAGGGTCTGCGCCGGGGCCACGGTAATGCTGTCGCCGGTGTGCACGCCCATCGGGTCGAAGTTCTCGATGGAGGTGATGATCACGACCGTGTCGGCCGTGTCGCGCATGACCTCCAGCTCGTATTCCTTCCAGCCCAGGATCGATTCTTCCAGCAGCACGCTGGTGACGGGGCTGTCGCGCAGGCCGCCTTCGGTGATCGCCAGGAAGTCCTCGTAGGTGTGCGCGATGCCGCCGCCCGTGCCGCCCAGCGTGAAGCTGGGGCGGATGACGATGGGCAGCCCGATGGTTTTCTGGTACTCGATGGCTTCCTCCATCGAGTGGACCATCTGGCCCTTGGCGGTCTCCACGCCGATCTTCTTCATGGCCGCCTGGAATTCCTCGCGGTCCTCGCCCTTGCGGATGGCGGCGGCGTTCGCGCCGATCAGTTCCACGCCGAACTCCGCGAGGGTCCCGTCGGCGTTCAGGTCCATGGCGAGGTTCAGGGCCGTCTGGCCGCCCAGGGTGGGGAGCAGCGCGTCCGGGCGTTCCTTCTCGATCACGCGCCGCACGAACTCGGGTGTCAGCGGTTCCAGGTACGTGGCGTCCGCCAGGTCGGGGTCGGTCATGATGGTCGCGGGGTTGCTGTTCACCAGCACCACCCGGTATCCCTCATTCTTCAGCGCTTTGAGCGCCTGCGTGCCCGAGTAGTCGAACTCGGCGGCCTGCCCGATCTGGATGGGGCCGCTGCCGAGAATCAGGATGGTCTGGAGATCAGTACGCTTAGGCATTCCAGAGAATGAGCCTAACACGCCGCGGCCCCCGGCGGCGTAAGGCGGTCTGCAAACTTATGCATCCGGCTGCCGCCGGCTCCCGTCGGCTCACACGGCGACCTCCACGGTGTCACGTCCGGCCCGCTTGGCCGCGTACAGCGCCCGGTCGGCGCGGCGTAGCAGGGCGTCGGCGCTCTCGCCGGGGTGGGCCTGCGCGACCCCGCAGCTGACCGTCACGACACCGGCCACCGGGTGCCGCTCGGCGCGCAGCTGCGCCCGCAGCCGCTCGGCCACCCGGGAGGCCACCTGGGCGTC
Organism: Deinococcus depolymerans; assembly: GCF_039522025.1. Taxonomy (NCBI): domain Bacteria; kingdom Thermotogati; phylum Deinococcota; class Deinococci; order Deinococcales; family Deinococcaceae; genus Deinococcus; species Deinococcus depolymerans. The sequence continues at coordinate 145,399 of NZ_BAAADB010000012.1, forward strand.
TCCCTGGATCAGCAGCAGGAATTCCTCACCGCCCCAGCGGCCCGCCTGATCGCCCTGACGCACGCACTGACGCGCCTGCCCCGCCACGTGACGCAGCACGCTGTCACCGACGTCATGCCCGTGAACGTCGTTCACCCGTTTGAAGTGATCGATGTCCAGGTAGACGACGCTGCACCCTTCCCGCTGCGCGTCCAGCCACGTCTGCAGCGCGCGGCGGTTGGGCAGCCCGGTCAGGGAATCGCGCAGGGCGAGCGCGGCGCGCCGCTCGGCCTCCACCAGGTTGAGGGCGTAGCGGCGGCGCAGGTGCTGCTGCAACGTGATGACCGCGAGAAAGGCGCTGTGCATCAGCAGCATCTGCAGCCAGGCGTTGGCGCTGTCCTGCCGGACCGAGTCCGCCACCAGCGGATCGGCCCAGTACAGCCCGCCCAGGACGGCCAGACCGGTCAGCTGCACGGCGGACACCAGCAGGGCGGCGTGGGTGGGCAGGACCAGGGACGCCACGAGGTACGGCAGGGCCAGCCAGTACGAGTAGCCGCTGAGTCCGTGCGCGGTGTGGTCCACCAGCAGCACCTGCTGCATGCGGTACAGCCCCGCGACGATCTCGCCCGTGAGTTCGATCCCCCCGATCAGCTGAAACAGCTGCGGGCGCCGCCACAGCCACGCGAGAAAGAGGGCGTTCTTGACGACCATCAGCAGCAGGAACAGCCGGTCCGTGGCGCCCACCCGCAGGGGGCCGCTCAGGGCCAGCGTGATCGCCGTGGCGGTCAGCAGGCCGGAGAAGATGATCAGCAGTCCGCTGCGGCGGTACTGGGCTTCTGCCGGACCGCCGGAGATGCGGAATCTGTGCATTGCGGCATTCTCCGCGCCGGCCTCTGACTGTGGCCTCACGGGCCGGCGCGTGAAGTCCCGGGGGGGGGCGCTGTCTGGATGGGCGCGGCGACGGCCGGGGGTGGCGGTGCAGACTGCGCACATGCCGCAACTGCATGACCGGGCCCGCGCCTCGCAGGAGAGCATCTTCTCACGCATGAGCCGGCTGGCCGCGCAGCACGGCGCGGTGAACCTGGGGCAGGGTTTCCCGCCCGGCCCGCCGCCATCCTTCCTGCTGAGCGCCGCGCGGGACGCCGTGGGCCGCAGCGACCAGTACACGCCCCCGGCGGGCCTGGGCGCGCTGCGGGACGCGCTGGGCGCGGACCTGGGCGTGGACGGCGCGGACATCACCGTCACCTGCGGCGCGACCGAGGCCCTGAACGTCCTGGCGCTGTCCCTGTACGGGCCGGGCGACGAGGTTCTGATGCTCGAACCGGTGTTCGACGTGTACCTGCCGCAGGTGCGGCTGGCCGGCGCGACCCCTGTGACGGTCCCCATGCGGCTGGACCCGCACGCCGGGTGGGCCTTCGACCTGAACGCCCTGGCGGCGGCCGTGACGCCGCGCACGCGGGGCCTGCTGCTGAACAGTCCCTTCAACCCCACCGGGACGGTGTTCACGCCGGAGGAACTGGCGGGCATCGTGGCGCTGGCGCGGCGGCACGACCTGTGGATCGTCAGTGACGAGGTGTACGACGAGCTGTACTTCGGGGAGCGGCCCGTCAGCCTGCGGACCCTGGCCCCGGAGCGCACCTTCACGGTCGGCAGCGCGGGCAAACGGCTGGAAGCGACCGGCTGGCGGGTCGGCTGGATCGCCGCGCCGCCCGGCCTGGGCGCCGGCCTGAACGGCGTGCGGCAGGTCACGTCGTTCTGCGCGCCCGCGCCGCTGCAGGCGGCGGTGGCGGCCGCGCTGCCCGTCGCCCGCGACTCCGGCTTCTATGACGAGCTGCGCGCCGCTTATGCGGCCCGCCGGGACCTGCTGGCGGGCGGCCTGCGGGCCCTGGGGGTCACGGTGTTCGAACCGCGCGGCACGTACTTCCTGACGGCGCTGCACCCCACCTGGACGGCCGAGGGGCTGGTGGGGCAGGCGGGTGTGGCGGTCATTCCGGGCGACGCGTTCTACGTCCGGCACGCCGCGCCGCCGGGGCTGCTGCGCGTGGCGTTCTGCAAGTCCCGGGACGACATTCACCGGGCGCTGGAGCGCCTGGACGGGTACGTGCGGGAACAGGCCTGAGCGGCGGCCCGCAGCGGCGGAACATGAAGTTCCGCTGAAGGTCACAGCGCGTTTTTGTAAAGAATCATCCCTTTCAGCGGACCCGGCGCTTCCCTATGCTCCGGGGTATGAAGAAGACCCTGCTCGGCCTCCTGGCGATCACCGCCGTCTCGTCCGCCTCCGCGGCCAGTTACCTGGGCGGCTCGGTCGGTTCCGGCGCCACCCTGCACTACCAGACCGACCTGACCGGTGCGAGCGCCATGCGCTACGGCCTGAACCTGGACGCCACGAACTTCCAGTTCAACAACCTCGCCGTGGGCGGCAGCGTGGATTACCTGGGTGACTTCGTGGGCACCGGCTCGGCGCTGGGCGGCCTGACCCCCTACTACGGCCTGGGCCTGGGTGCCGGCGTGGTCCTCGGTGAGGGCGGCGGCGTCAGCGTGTACCCGCACGGCACGCTGGGCCTGCGTTACAACGTCACGGACCCCCTGAGCTTCTTCGTGGAAGGCAACGTGGGCCCCCGCATCACGATCGGTGGCACGAACGCGAGTAACGTCATGGTCGGCAGCGGCGTCCGCCTGGGCCTGAACTACCGCCTGCCCTGAGCGCAGCGCGCTGGCAGCCACGCGCGCCGGAACCCCCAACGGACAGAGAGGCGAACGACCCCCCGCAGCGGGCGTTCGCCTCCATTCGTTTCCCGAAGCTGTCTAGACCGGTTGCCTGGGAGCCGGCAGATGAGGCGGCAGATCTCTCATGAGAACGGCAGCATGGACGGCATGAAGAAAATCCTGCTGTCCCTGATGGCCCTGACCACCCTGTCCACCGCCGGCGCTGCCGAGAAGGTCGGCGCCTACCTGCTGGGCGTGCAGTACCAGCGTGACACGAACGCCACCGACGCCGTGCGCTTCGGACTGGGCCTGCCCCTGGCCGCCGCCTTCAACGGTGGCGGCTTCGTGACCGTCAGCGGCGACGTGTCCTACCTGCGCCACACCGCCCCGCAGACCGAATCGGTGCAGCCCTACTACGGCGGCACCCTGGGCCTGTTCGGGCTGTTCGCCACCAGCGGCGGGAACTCGGCCGGTGCCGTGGGCGTGTTTCCCAGCGTGCTGGGCGGCGCGAACTTCAACGTGACCGATCAGGTCAGCCTGTTCGGTGAACTGGGCGTCGGGCCGCGCGTGCTGTTCGGGACGGGCGTGGGCGCGGACTGGTCCTTCGGGGTGGGTGCGCGGCTGGGCGTCAACTACCGCCTGCGCTGAATTCCGCACGGGCGGCGCGGGGGGTGGCCCGGCGGGGAGCGGGCGTGACGCCGGCATCCCCCGCCCCGCGCCGCGGCCGGGCGCGACAGATGGGATGCTGCATGGCATGGGGCCGCCGCTGGCGGCCCTTTTCACGTGTGGGCCGGGCGGGGTGGGGGCCGACCCTTGACCGGGGGGGTGTCTCTTGCTACCCTCCTGTGCATAGCTATACGCAAATTGCGTATAACCATACATGCATATGCAGACCCTGACCCTCCGACGCTGACCGACCGCCTGACCCCACCCGGGGCCACAGGCGGCGTGCTCACGTCGGAGGGCCTTGCGCTGCCCACGCCAGACCAACCCCTCACAGCCCAACCCCCCACAGACCAACGCTTCACACAAAGCAGGGAGAATCAGACCATGGCAAAAGACAAGATCGTACTCGCGTACAGCGGCGGCCTGGACACCAGCATCATCCTCAAGTGGCTCCAGACCGAACGGAACTACGACGTGGTCTGCTTCACCGCCGACCTCGGCCAGGGCGACGAGGTGGAAGAAGCCCGCGTCAAGGCCCTGAACACCGGCGCGGTCGCCGCGTACGCGCTGGACCTGCGCGAGGAATTCGTGCGGGACTACGTGTTCCCCATGTTCCGCTCCTCGGCGCTGTACGAGGGCTACTACCTCCTGGGCACCTCCATCGCCCGGCCGCTGATCGCCAAGAAGATGGTCGAGATCGCCGAGAAGGAAGGAGCGGTGGCCGTGTCGCACGGCGCGACCGGCAAGGGCAACGACCAGGTGCGCTTCGAGATGACCGCCTACGCCCTGAAACCCGACATCGTCACCGTCGCCCCCTGGCGCGACTGGACCTTCCAGGGCCGCGCCGACCTCGAAGCCTTCGCCCACGAGCACGGCATCCCGGTCCCCACCACCAAGAAGGACCCCTGGAGCACCGACGCGAACCTCCTGCACATCAGCTACGAGGGCGGCATCCTGGAAGACCCCTGGGCCGAACCGCCCGCCCACATGTTCAAACTGACCGTGGACCCCACCGAGGCCCCCAGTGAACCCGAGTACGTGGAAATCGAGTTCCTGAACGGCGACCCGGTCGCCATCAACGGCGAGAAACTGTCTCCCGCCGCGCTGCTCGCCAAGGCGAACGAACTGGGCGGGAAGCACGGCGTGGGCCGCCTCGACCTCGTCGAGAACCGCTTCGTGGGCATGAAATCACGCGGCGTGTACGAGACGCCCGGCGGCACCGTCCTGTACCACGCCCGCCGCGCCGTCGAGAGCCTCACCCTGGACCGCGAGGTCCTGCACCAGCGCGACCAGCTCGCCCCCAAGTACGCCGAACTCGTGTACAACGGCTTCTGGTTCGCGCCGGAACGCGAGGCCCTGCAGGTGTACTTCGACCACGTCGCCAGCAGCGTCACCGGCACCGCCCGCCTGAAACTGTTCAAGGGCAACTGCGTCACCGTGGGCCGCAAGGCCCCCCAGAGCCTGTACGACAAGGACCTCGTGAGCTTCGAGGCGGGCGGCGACTACAACCAGCACGACGCCGGCGCGTTCATCAAACTCAACGCCCTGCGCATGCGCGTCCAGGCCCGCGTGAAAGCCAAAGCCGACGCCGCCGAACAGCAACCCGCCCAGGTCTGAAGTCCGTGACCCAGTCCCCCACCACGCTGCGCCCCGTGAACCCGGAAGACATTCCCGCCTTCCACGCGGTCATGATGGCCGCCGGCATGGACCCCCGCTCCAGCTGGAACCGCACCACGCCCGCCGACCTGACGCGGTCGCTGCTGGCCCCCGGCGCGGGCGGGTTCCTGGCAGCCGGTGGGGGAGAGGTGCTGGGCTGCGTCGGCTACCGCCCGGACGGCGACCGCACCCTGACCCTGAACAAACTCGCGACCGTCCCGCAGGCCCGCCGCCTCGGCGTGGGCCGCGCCCTGGTGCGCGAGGTCGAACACGTCGCCCGGATGGGCGGCTACGGGCGCGTGCTGCTGGCCGTCAGCCAGTTCAACCTGGACGTGCTGCCCTTCTACGACCGGCTCGGGTACACCGTCACCGACGAACCCTACGCGCACGCCCACCCGGACAGCCCCGCCCCGGTGGTGCTGATCAAATCAATCTTTTCTCCCCTCTCCGGGGGGAGAGGGGCCGGGGGTGAGGGGTTCCTTCACTGCCCACCCGAGGACGCAAGCCAATGACGAATACGCAGGATAAGAAACTCTGGGGTGGCCGCTTTGCGGAGGCCACGGACGGGCTGGTGGAACTCTTCAACGCGTCGGTGGGCTTCGATCAGCGGCTGGCAGAGCAGGATATTCGCGGCTCGCTGGCGCACGTGGCGATGCTGGGGCAGGTCGGCATTCTGACCGCCGACGAGGTCGCGCAGATCACCGACGGACTGAACGCGGTGCTGGCCGACATCCGCGCGGGGAACTTCGAGTGGCGCCTGGACCGCGAGGACGTTCATATGAACGTGGAGGCGGCCCTGCGGGACCGGATCGGGCCGGTGGCCGGGAAGCTGCACACGGCCCGCAGCCGCAACGATCAGGTGGCGGTGGATTTCCGGCTGTTCACGAAGGAAGCCGCGCTGGATCTGGCGGAGAAGACCCGCGCCCTGCGCGCGGTGATGCTCGCGGAGGCCGAGAGGCACCTGGAAACCGAGGTGATCCTGCCGGGCTACACGCACCTGCAGGTGGCGCAGCCGATCCTGCTGAGTCACTGGTTCATGGCGTACGTGGCGATGCTGGAGCGTGACGAGGGCCGCTTCCGGGACGCGGCCGAGCGGATGGACGAGTCGCCGCTGGGCTCCTCGGCGCTGGCGGGGACGCCCTGGCCGGTGGACCGGCACGCGACGGCCTCGGCGCTGGGCTTCGCGCGGCCCACCGCGAACAGTCTGGACGGGGTGGGCAGCCGGGACTTCGCGCTGGAGTTCCTGAGTGCCTGCGCGATCCTGTCGGCGCACCTGTCGCGCCTCAGCGAGGAACTGATCCTGTACTCCACCTTCGAGTTCGGCTTCATCACCCTGCCGGATTCCCACACGACGGGCTCGTCGATCATGCCGCAGAAGAAGAACCCGGACGTGTCCGAACTGGCGCGCGGCAAGGCGGGCCGCGTGTTCGGGAACCTGATGGGCCTGCTGACGGTCGTGAAGGGCACGCCGCTGGCGTACAACAAGGACCTTCAGGAGGACAAGGAGGGCGTGTTCGACTCCTACGACACCCTGAGCATCGTGCTGCGCCTGTACGCCGAGATGATGCCGAAGACCGTCTGGCACGCCGACGTGACCCGCGCCGCCGCCGCACGGGGCTACTCCACGGCGACCGACGTGGCGGACTTCCTGGCCCGTCAGGGCGTCCCGTTCCGCGAGGCGCACGAGGTCGTGGGCGGACTGGTCGGCGTGGCCAGCCGCAGCGGGCGGCAGCTGTGGGACCTGACCGACGGGGAACTGCGCGCCGCGCACCCCCTCCTGAACGCGGAGGTCGCGCAGTCCCTGACCGTCGAGGAGAGCGTGCGGGGCCGCGCCAGCTTCGGCGGGACCGCCCCCGGGCGCGTGCGCGAGGCTATTCGGAACGCCCGCCAGGCGCTGGAGCGCCCGTGACGCCCTTCACGGTTCCCCCCGCCCCGTCTGCCCTTTCCCTCAAGGAGTTCCCCATGACCCTGTCCGACATGCACGTGAAACTCCGTCAGGCCGCCCCGGCAGACCTGCCGGTCATTCTCGACCTGCTGACCCGCTGCGGGCTGCACACGACCAGCGTCACGCCGCAGGCCGGCACGTACTGGATCGCGGACCTGGACGGCGTGCCCGGCGGCTGCATCGGCCTGGAGCACGGGCAGGGCGTCAGCCTGATCCGCTCGACGGCAGTGCTGCCGGAGGCCCGCAGCCAGGGCCTGGGCCGCGCCCTGGTCCGCTCGGCGCTGACGCACGCGACGCTGCGCGGGGACCGCAGCGTGTACCTGTTCAGCGAGGAGGCCGGGGACTACTGGCGGCGGTTCGGGTTCGTGCCGGTCACGGCCGAAGAGATCTCCGGGGCGCTGCCGGACGCGCCGCAGGTGGTCAGCGGGCTGTGTAACGGCTGGATCGGTGGCGAGCAGGCGTGGCGGCTGGACGTGCAGCCGCAGGGGCAACCGGACGGGCAGCCCGCAGGGGAGGCGGCGCAGGGGTGAACGCGGACTGGCAGTGCTTCCACGCGGGCATGCGCTATGCTGTCGCCACGCAAAACCCGTGTCGACCTGCGGTCACCGTGACCGCCGAGCTTTCTTTCACTGAAGGAGCACCGCATGACCGATTCCAGCGTTCAGATCCGCATGGCCAGCCCCGCCGACCGGGACACCGTCACCCGCGTCTTTCACGATTCGGGCCTGGATACCGACGCCACGCTGGCCGACGGCACGACCTACTGGGTGATGGAGCGCGGCGGGCAGCCGGTCGGCGCGATCGGCCTGGAGCACGGCGAGGGCGCGTCGCTGCTGCGCGGCGCGGCCGTGCTGCCCGAGGCGCGTGGCGGTGGGCTGGGCCGGCGGCTGGTCATGAGCGCCGTGGAGTACGCGCAGGGACGTGGGGACCGCGCGATCTACATGTTCAGCAAGGGCGGCGACTGGGGCACCTTCGGCTTTCAGCAGGTGCCGCTGGCGGTCGTGATGGGCGACCTGCCGGACACGCCGCAGGTGCGGGCGTACCGCGCGCGGGGCGACCGCCCGGGCGGCACCACCTGGATGCGCACCCTGGGGTAAGCGCGGTGCGCTGTGGGCCGTGGGGCGCAGGGCCGTTCCCATGTCCCACACCCCACACCCCTCCCTGCTGGAGCCGCGCGTGACGCTCTCGCTGGAGTCCATCGCGGTGCCGGACATCCACCCGGACGCGCCGCTGTCGTTCCGCAAGGCGCGGCTGTCGGACATCGACGCGGTTCACGAGCTGATCGGGTACTGGGCGGCGCGCGGCCTGATGCTGGTGCGGTCCAAGGCGCTGCTCGCCGAGACCATCCGGGACTTCCACCTCGTGCTGGCCGAACCGCACGGGGGGCGGCCCGGCGGTCTGGGCGGCGTGTGCGGCCTGCACATGCTCGCGCCGGATCTCGCCGAGGTGCGCGGGCTGGCCATTCACCCGAACATGCAGGGGCGCGGCCTGGGCCGTGACCTGGTGGCCGCGTGTGAACGCGAGGCGCGCGAGATCGACCTGCCGGCCCTGTTCGCCTGGACGTACCAGCAGGGCTTCTTCGAGAAGTGCGGCTTTACCCGCATCGATAAGACGAACCTGCACCCCAAGGTCTGGAGCGAGTGCCAGCGCTGCGCGTTCTTCGAGAACTGCAACGAGATCGCCATGTACCGGGAGCTGCGGTGAACGGGTCGCCGGGGGCCAGCGCGCGGCCCTCCCCATCCGCTGAAGTGCTGACGCGCCCCGTGCCGGCGGCCTCTACGATGAATCTCATGAACCCCATGCACGCCGCCGCTGCCCTCACCTTCGCCCTCGCTGTCACGGCCTCCGCGCAGGGAACGTCGGTGCCGCTGACCGCGCACCTGCCGGCCGGGGCGCTCCTGACCCTCGAAACGAAGGGTGCCGCCCCGGCCCTCGACCGCCTGACGGGCCTGGTCGGGAGCGTGCTGGACGGCGCGGCCGAACGGGGTGACGGGGACCTGGAGGCTTCCGGCGCGATGCTGCGCGGCTTCAGCGGCGTCCTGGCCGACTCGGTGGGCCGCGAGGGCGTGGCGGGCGTGTTCACGGTGCAGGGCCGGGGTGGCACCTTCACGCCGGCGCTGCTGGCCGTGGCGCGCACGGGTGACCTGTCCGCCGAGCTGTTCTCGTCGTTCATCCCGAAGAAGAAGGGCGCGCGGGTCGGCGCGTACCCCTTCGTGCGGTCCGGCGACCTGTTCGCCGGGCAGGCGAACGGACTGGTGTACCTGTCGAGCGACAAGGGACTGCTGATGTCGTACCTGGGCCGCCTGAGCGGGAAGGCCGCGCCGACCCTGGCGGCCTCCGCGCCGTACGCGCAGGCGACCCGCGCGGCCGGGCCGGTGCAGCTGGGCGCGTACCTGAACTTCTCGGCGACCGCCAGGGTGATCCGCGGGCAGTTCTCGCAGTTCATGCTGCCGCGCCTGCTGTCGCCGGTCGTGGACGCCCTGGACACCCTGGGGCAGGTGGCGGGCGGCCTGACCACCACCGACACGGGCCTGAACACGGTCTCGGCGCAGGTCGTGAACACGGCTGGGAAGGACCGCCCGCTGGCGCGCCTGCTGACCCACACCACCGACTTCGGCGTGCAGAACATCATTCCGGCCGACGTGGAGGCGGTGCAGGCGACCGCCTGCGCGCCCGAATCGAACGCCTACGCGGCCCGCTGGCTGACCCGCCTGGACCTGTTCGAGCCGTTCGGGTTCCTGACCGACAGCCAGCTGGCCAGCCACCTGGAACGCGCCGGGCAGTACCTGGGCAGCGAGTGCGCGCAGGTCACGCTGGCCGGCGGGGCGCACGCGGGCCTGGACCCGTCCGATCCGCTGGCGGCCCTGGCGACCTCCGTGTCGTACCAGAGCGTGCGGGACCGCGCGGCTGCCGAGGCGCACCTGCCCGAGTACGCCCGGAGCGTGAACGAGGCCATCGCCGGCCTGCGCGTCACCCTGAAAGGCACGCTGGGCGACCTGATGAAGGGCGACCTGGGCGGCATGGACATGGAAGACATGGACATGGGCGGCATGGACACGGGCGGCATGGGGGCCGCCGCCATGATGGCCGGGCAGGAGTCCTTGGATCAGATAGACGCGCTGCTGGGCAGCCTGAAGATGGTGTACGCCTTCGAGGGCGACTACCTGATCACGGCCTTCAGCGAGCAGGCCCTCCGGGCGGCGCTGGCGGGCAGGGACGCGCCGCTCGCGCAGGACCCGGCGTTCCGGGCGGCGGGCCTGACCCTGACCGGCAGTGGCGGCTGGGGCTACCAGCGGGACCTGCCCGACGTCAGCGGCGACGCCCTGATGGGCAGCCTGCCGGCCGAATTCGACGAGATGGGGATGGAAGAGACGCTCGGGCCGGTGATGGACGCTGTGGCCGGGCTGCTCAACCGCTATGACGGGATGACCTCACAGCGCAGCGTCGCGGGGAATGTCATCATCGGCAAGGCGAACGTGAAGTACCGCTGGTAAGACGGCGGGAGGGTCACGTGCGCCGGGCCATGAAACGCGTCCGGAGAGGCGCGAATGGGGAGGAACGAACATGATCAGGAAAGAGCGGGCCATTCTGGCCCTGGAAGACGGCACGGTGTACCGCGGGTACGCCTTCGGACACCGCGGCGAGACCGTCGGCGAGGTCGTGTTCAACACCTCCATGACCGGGTACCAGGAGATCATGACCGATCCCTCGTACAACGGGCAGATCGTGACCATCACGTACCCGCACGTCGGGAACTACGGCGTGGCGATCTACGACATGGAGAGCAACAAGCCGTACGTGCGGGGGTTCATCTCGCGTGAATTCAGCGCCGAGTACTCCAACCACCGCGCGCAGCAGTCGCTCGAAGCGTTCATGCAGCAGTACGGCGTCGTGAGCATCCAGGGGATCGACACGCGCGCGCTGGTGCGCCGCCTGCGCACGGGCGGCGTGGTCAAGGGCGTGATCGCGCACCGCAGCTACACGCACCCGGAGGATCCGTACGGCGAGTTCACGCCCGCCGAGGAGCAGGTGTACGTGAGCCGCGCCCTGGGGCACCAGGACATCGACGGGCACGACATGACCCGCGAGGTCACGACCGCGCTTCCCTATGCCTTCCCGACGCTGCGGCACGGCAAGCGCGTGGTCCTGATGGACTTCGGGATCAAGCACACCATCATCGAGCGGCTGGCCGAGGTGGGCATCGAACCCATCGTGGTGCCGGCCCACACCACCCCGGCGCAGATCATGGCGCTGCAACCGCACGGCCTGTTCCTCAGCAACGGTCCCGGCGACCCCGCCCCGCTGGAGTACGCGCACAAGACCGCCTGGGAACTGATGGGGCTGCTGCCCACCTTCGGCATCTGCCTGGGTCACCAGATCCTGGGGCTGGCGGCGGGGGGCCGGACCTTCAAGATGAAGTTCGGGCACCGGGGCGGAAACCAGCCCGTGAAGAATCTGTTAACGGGAAATGTGGAGATCACCTCCCAGAACCACGGGTACGCGGTGGACATTGATTCGATCCCCAACGGGGCCTTCGTGGCCACCCACGTGAACCTGAACGACGGCACCCTGGAAGGCATGGCGCACTCGCGCTACCCGGTGTTTTCCGTGCAGTACCACCCGGAGGCCAGCCCCGGCCCGCACGACAGCCGCTACCTGTTCGACCGCTTCATCGAGGAGATCGACGCCTTTGATGGGGGAAGCGGTACCCCCATTGCCAAAGCGAATGCTGGTCGTCTGGGGGTTTGACAACAAGGATTGCTGACTTGATGATGGGCAGGAGCGGTAAGGTGAGAAATTTCATAGTGACACCTGAGTCAGTCGGAAGACTGTCAGAGTTCCACCCTCACTCCCGCCGCTCAGCAGGTCAGCCGCCCAGCGGGGTGTGCACCTGATCAACCAGCTGTTCCGGAGCTATGAACCACCTGGCGCACACGGGCGCCTTGCCAGGTGAGGAGCCAGTGGCGCGACCGACAGAACGGAGGACATTGTCCCCCAGCTGTCGGTCCTTTTTTTGTCCCGGAGGTCAACCTGAAACGCATCCTGATCCCCCTCCTCCTGCTCGGTAGCGCCGCCGCCCAGACCAGCACAGTCCAGCGGAACGTGAAATTCACCCTGAACCAGGACCTCGTCAGACGCACGGTCACGAACGGCAAGACCACCGAGACACTCGTCGAGAACCCCAAGACCGTGCTGCCCGGTGACCTGCTGCGCGAACAGGTCACGCTCGTGAACACCTCGGACCGGCGGGTCGCGCAGCTGCTCGTGAACGTCCCCGTGCCCCGCGGCACCGAGTTCGCCGAACTGACCACCCCCAACACCGACCGCTGGAAGGTTCAGTACAGCGTCGACGGCGGCAAGGCCTTCAGCGCCTCACCCACCCGCACCGTGACCGTCACCGAGAACGGCCGGAGCGTCACCCGGCAGGTCCCCGCGCCGCCCAGCGCCTACACCAACGTGCGCTGGACCGTCACCAACATCAACCCGGACGAAACGTTGAAGCTCAGTTTCCGCGTCAAAGTCAAATAATCCCGCCGCTCAAACCCTGCATTCAGAGGAGACACACATGAAGAATTCCTGGAAGGTCGCCGCACTGCTCGCCGCGCTCGCTGCCGGCAGCGCCTCCGCCGCCGGTACCGCCGCCGGCACGGTCATCACCAACGTCGCCGAGATCGTCTTCACCCCGGAAGGCAGCACCACGCCCACCCCGCCCATTCCGTCGAACCCGGTCACCACGACCGTCCTGCCGGTGCCCAGCTTCACCATCGTCGTCAACGACGGCAGCACCGACCGCCTGACCCCCGACTACAGCAAGCCCGGCCAGACCACCGCCGCCAAACCCGGTGACACCGTGGTCTTCCCGTACACGCTGACCAACACCGGCAACGTGCCCAACGAGAGCTACGCCCTGACCAACACCCCGGACCCCACGGCGGCCGTCAAGACCCCCGAGAACATCCGGTTCTTCCCGGTCAGCGCCGACACCAACAACGACGGCACCCTCAGCGCCGCCGAGATCGCGGCCGCCACGCCCATCACCAGCATTACCGGCGTGAACCAGGATCAGGCCGTCAAGTTCTTCCAGGTGTACACCATCCCCACCACGGCCACCAGCACCGACAAGTTCGGCGGTGACCCCACCGGCGACCGCCAGGACAACCCGGCCTTCAACAACGACCCGGCCGTGCCCCGCGACGCCAACAACTCCAACACCACCACCGTGGACCGCAAGGACGCCACCGTCATCGGTCCGAAAAACGACCCGGACGGCAACGGCACCCCCACCACGCCCCCCTACCAGAGCGCCGACACCACCCCGGTGACCATCACGCCCAGCGCCGCCGACACCCAGACCGCGCAGGCCACCACCACGACCACCACCGTCACCTTCACGAACACCGTGCAGAACACCGGCAACCGCCCCGACGTGTTCGACATCACCACCGCCCAGGCCGGCTTCCCGACCGGGACCACCGTCGAACTGCTCAAGCCCGACGGCACCCCCCTGCCCGACACCGACGGCGACGGCGTGCCCGACGTGGGCAGCCTGACCCCCGGCCAGACCGCCGACCTGCTCGTGCGCGTCACCTTCCCCGCCGGCAGCGCCCCCACGGCCCCCGGCACCCAGCCGACCGTGACGGTCACCACGACCAGCAGCAACGACCCCACCAAGAAGGACACCACCCGGGACATCGTGAACCTGCCCGGCCTGTCCTTCGGGAACCCCACCCCCAACCAGCCCGGCGGTGACCCCGCCCCGGTCGGCACCCCCGAGGCAGGCCAGCCCGGCAACCCCGGCACGCCGATCGTGCCGCCCGTCACCTGCACCGCGACCTCCCCTGACATCCGCTCCACGGTCGCCATGGAGATCGCCAACCTGGGCAGCGCCCCCGACACCTTCGACGTGAGCGGCGTGGCCCCCATCAAACTGACCGACGGCACCACCAGGAACGTCGCCGTGAAGTACTTCTTGGACACCAACGGCAACAAGGCCCTGGACGCCGGCGAGCCCGCGCTGACCGACACGAACGCCAACGGGATCGCCGACACCAATGTGCTCGCCCCCGGCGCCGAACTGAAACTGATCGCCGTGGTCGACGTGCCCTGCGCCGCCGCCGCACAGACCATCACCCTGAACCAGACCGCCAAGTCCCCCACGACCGGCGCGACCGTCACCGACAAGAACGACACCATCACGGTCGGCAAGACCGTGGTCGCCGCACCCACCAAGACCGTCGACAAGGCCGAAGCCAGACCCGGCGACACGCTGACCTACACCATCGTCGGCAAGAACACCAGCAACGCCAACGTGACCAAGGCCTTCATCAGGGACACGCTGCCCGCCAACACCACCTACCTGAGCTTCACGGCCACCAGCAGCGCCACCGGCGCCATCCTGTACTCCACCAACGGCACCACCTGGAGCGCCGCGCCCATCGCCGCCCCCCAGGCAGACGGCGTGACCGTCTACGCCGGCGTGGACACCAACGGCAACGGCACCATCGACACCGGCGACATCCTGACCCCCGGCCAGACCATCACCGGCACCTTCAAAGTCACGGTGAAATAAGGCCCGCCGGCGCGCCCCGGCCCCGTGGTGCGGGGCCGGGCGCGCCGCCCCCCACGGGGGAGTTCCACATTTCACCCGACTCCCTCTCCGCCTTCTCCCACAACAAGAGACGCCAGTTTTTCAGTGCTCAGACATTCCTCCGGGAGGCAACGTGCGAAAACCCTCTGTGCTCCACACGCTGACAGCGCTGCTGCTGACCCTGGTCGCACCGGCGAACGCAGCGGGCACGGCAGCCGGGACCGTGATCCAGAACGCCGCCGTTCTTGAATTCACGCCGGAAGACGGCCCGCCCACATCCATTCCCACCCCGCCCGTCCAGACGACCGTCACGGCCGTGTGCGCCGCCAGCGTCCTGCCCAACGGTACGGTCGCCGCGCCGGGACAGAGCTTCGACCTGCTGCCCGGCGAGAGCGCGGTGCTGCGCTACGTGGTGGGCAACACCGGGAACGCCCGCAACACCCTGAACCTGCGCGTCAGCGACGCCGCCTCGCAGTTCACGCCCGGCGCCCTCACCCTTCACGAGGACGCAAACGGCAACGGCCAGATCGACCCGAACGAACCGCCCATCACAGCCCTCAGCCTGGGTGCCGACGAGACCCGCCCGGTCCTGGTGCGCGTCACGACCGCCGCCGCCAACCGCGGCAGCGCCTACCTGAACCTGATCGCCGACTGCGCCACGAACACCGGCGGCCGCCCCGGCGAGACCGACGACGACAACGTCGCGCGCGTACGCGTGGGCGAACCGCCGGTCCTGACGCTCGGCAAGACCTTCACGCCCGCCGTCATCCGCCCCGGCCAGGACACCCTGGTGACCCTCACCGCCCGCAACGCCGGCCAGGGCCCCTCGCGGCCCGTGACCGTCACGGACTTCCTGAACACCCCCGCCATGCGCGACTTCGTGTTCCGCAGCGCCAGCGCCGCCCTGACGGGGGGCGGCGTGATCGAGTACAGCGCCGACGGCACCAGCTGGTCCGCCACTGAAACGGCCCCCGTCGCGGCCGTCCGCGCCCGCGCCGACAGCCTCGCGCCCGGCGAGAGCCTGACCCTGACCTTCCGCCTGACCGCGCCCGACACGGACCTCGGCACCCGCCGCAACGTCGCGCAGCTGCGCAGCAGCGACGTGAGCGTGGACGCCCCGGCCGACGTGACCGTGCGCTTCACGCCCAGCATCGCCCTCGGGCCGATCAGCAACCCCGAAGCGCTGCCCGGCGGTGAACTCAGCGCCGACGACAAGCAGGTGCGCCAGAACGCCCTGCTCGGCCAGGAAGTCTGCTTCCCGCACACCGTCAAGAACCTCGGGGACCGCCCGGACACCATCACCATCACCGGCCGCATCGCGCTCGGCGAGGGCAGCGTCCGCTTCACCGAACGCGACGGCACGCCCATCACCGAACCGTTCCGCGTGCCGGACCTCGCCCCGCAGGGCACCCGGGACTTCAATGCCTGCTACGTCACCACCCGCACCGGCAGCAGCAGCGCCGCCGAGGACCTGCGCGCCGAACTGACCGCCCGCAGCAGCCGCGGCGCCGCCGACAACCTGACGGTCGACTGCATCCTGAACGTCTCCGCGAACCTGCTGGCCCCTGTCAAGACCGGTGACGCCGGCGAGGGACTGGTCGCGCCCGGACAGGTCATCACCTACACCCTGAGCTTCCAGAACCGCCAGACCTTCCCGCTGACGAACGTGGTCCTGCGCGACAACCTGCGCCGACTGCAGATCCTGAACGCCACCGGACAGGTCACCCGCACCGACCGTCTGGACTTCGTCTCGGCCGACCAGGGCGGCACGCCCGAAGGGGACGAGATCGTGTGGCGCTTCGCGCGCCTGAACCCCGGCGACAGCGTCACCCTCACCCTCAGGGCCCGCGTGCCCGCCAGCACCCCGGACGGCGCGCGCATGGTGAACACCTTCACCGTCAGCAGCAGCGAGGTGCCGGAACCCACCCCCTCGAACGAGGTCGTGAACGGCGTGTTCGACGCCGCCAACCTGACCCTGGTCAAGACCAGCAACCCCGCCACCGTCGCCTTCGGGCAGACCATCACCTACACCTTCACCGTCACCAACCGCAGCGCCACCGCCGCCCTGCAGGAGATCCGGGTCACGGACAACCTGCCCGCCGGACTGAACTACGTCAGCGGCAGCAGCCGCCTGAACGGCGCCGAGATCATCCCGACTGTCACGGACCGCGAGTACGTCTGGCTGATTCCCGGCCTCGCGCCCGGCGCGACCGCCGTGATCACCTTCGACGCCATCGTCACGCCCGACGCCGGCACGCAGATCCGCAACAGCGCCGTCGCCACCGCCATCAGCAACGACGGCGAGACCAAGACGCCGCCCAGCAGCGCCCTGAACACCATCGACCCGCTGATCTTCGGCCGCAACACCGCCGACCTCGTCGGGTACGTGTTCCTCGACGTGAACCGCAACGGCACGTATGACCGCGGCACCGACATTCCCTGCCAGAACGCCCGCGTGATCCTGGCCGGCGGCCGCACCGCCCTGACCGACGCCGAGGGCCGCTACCACTTCCGCAACCTGCTTGAAGGCACGGCCGCGCTGCGCCTGGACCCCAACTCGGTCGCCGCGCAGAACATCAGCGTCCCGCAGGACGCCGGCCGCCCCGGCAGCCGCCTGGTGTTCGTGCGGAACCTGACCAGCGTGGACTTCCCGCTGGCCCCGCAGGCCGGTGACATCGCCGTGATCCGCGACACCACCCTGCGCGTGTCGAGCAGCCTGCCCGGCCAGCCGGCACGCACCCTGCTGATCCGCAAGCAGGTGTTCATGACCGACGTGCCCGGCGAGTACCGCACCCAGCTGATCCTGAACGCCAGCGCGGACTTGGGCGGCGTGACCGTCACGGACCCGCTGCCGCAGGGCGCGGTCCTGACCGACGGGCAGAACACCCTGACCTACGACACGCTTGCCAGCGGGGAACGCGCGGTGACCTACCGCTTCCGCTGGGCAGGCGACCCTAAAGGCGCCGTCACCGACCCGACGGCCAGCTGGAGGTACTGAGTGAAACGCGCCATCACCACCCTGACGGCGGCCCTCCTCGGTTCGGCAGCAGCGCAGGAAATCGCCACGTCCCTGCCCCTGACCTCCGTCGGCAACAAGCTGATGTGGACAGTGGGCGACCAGGACCTGAGACTGATCGTGGGCCTCAGTTCCCGCGTGCAGCTCGACGTGTACGGCGCTCAGTTCGACCCGCAGGACTACCGCAGCGACGACTACTACGGAGACGAGAACTACTCCACCGAACGCCCCAAGGCCCCGGTCAGTTCCACCTTCACGCTGCTGAACGCCGACGGGAAGACCGTCCGTGAACAGACCTTCGGCGTGGGCGCCCAGGACTGGCAGGCCTTCCTGAACGACGACCTGCCCGCCGGCACCTACACCCTGAAGGTCCGCACCGAAGGCAACGGCAAGAACACCTTCGCCTTTCGCCTGAACTCCATCAGCGCCGCCGTCGAGGCCGACCACCTGAACGTCACCATCCGCAGCGGCGACTGGGTGCCGGCCCTGAACGTCGCCAACCCCGGCGGCCCCATGGGCATCCGCATGTACGACGGCGACGGCCCCGGCGAACTGGAAGCCGAACTGCGCGACGCGCAGGGCAACGCCTACCCCGTCAAGGTCAGCGGTCAGTTGCAGTGGGACGACATCAAGGTTCCCGAGGCCGCCGGGAACTACACCCTGTACCTGCGCCAGCCGAAAGACACCTACCAGTACTCCAACTCGGTCGGCTTCGAACTCACGACCGGGCCCATCAAGATCGTCACGGCCGACACCACCGGCCGCCTGGACATCAGGGCCGAACTGGTGCTGCCCGACGAGACCCTGCCCACCCAGGCGACCGTCACGGTCGGCGAGCAGGCCTACAACGTGCAGGGCAGCGCCGGACCGTTCACGCTGCCCGCCAAGGAGTACCCGGTGACGGCCGAACCGGTCAAGGGCGCCGAGGTCACCCTGAACGCCCCGGCCGTCACGGTCGTCAGGAAGGAAACGGCGCACGTGGCCGTGCAGGTCAAACCCAGCATGGCCCTGAACTTCGAGGCCGACCGGCCCGAGGTCTGCGTGGGGGACGTCGTGACCTTCACCGCGCGCGCCACCACCGACTTCGAGCGGCAGGCCCTGCCCGCCAGCCTGCGCGTGAAACTCCCCGAGGGATTCACCGCTGCCGGTGAGACGACCGTCACGGCCCGCGTGGACGCCGCCAACCCCGGCCTGCTGCGCTTCGAGGCCAAAGCCGAGGCCGCCGGGAGCGGCACCTTCACCGCCACCCTGGCCCCCTGGAACAAGACCCAGAACCTGAACGTGCGGGTGCTGCCCACCGCCACGCAGATCGAACTGCGCCGCGCGCCGCTGCCCGCCACGCTGCCCGGCGAGACCGTCACGGTCACCCTGACCCTGAAGAACACCAGCGGCGCGCCCGCCCCCTATGAACTGACCGACGCGCCCGGCGAGACCCTCGAAGCGCTGGACCCCACCACCTTCAGCGGCGAACTGCAACCCGGCGAGGAAAAGACCCTCAGCTACCGCGCCCGCGTCAAGGGCGACGGCGGCGAGCAGGGTCAGCTGAGCGCCACCCTGAGCAGCAACTGCGGCAGTCAGCAGGTCGTGACCGGCACGCAGACCGTCCAGACCCCGCCGCCGCCCACCCCGACCCCGGTGGTGGCCGTCACGCGCGAGAGCACCGTCCGCATTCCCTTCGACGTGCCCAGCACCAAGAACGCCAACCAGGTCATCGTGGCGCACCAGCCGCCCGCCGGGGGCAGCTACGTGCCGGGCAGCAGCCAGCTGAGTGGCCGGCCCATCGCCGACCCGCAGGCCGGACCCAGCGGCCGTTACTACTGGACCACGCCCGGCGCGGCGCGCGGCGTCCTGACCTACCGGGTCACGCACGAGGGCAACCTCCCGGCGCTGGCCAGCCCCACCCTGGTCGGCCGTTACGCCGGCGGTCAGTTGAACGTCCTGGTCGGCGACGGCAACCTAGACGACCTGAACACCCTCAGCAACGTGACGGTCGCCCCGGCCGTCCCCGAGAACGCCGGCCCGCTGAAACTCCCGCTGGACGGCACGGTCTACCGCGAGCGCGACCGGATCACCGTCGCCGTGGAAAGCCCGGCCGACAGCGCCGCGCTGCCCAGCGTGAACGGCGTGCCCGTGGACCCCGCCACCCTGGGCCGCAAGAGCGTGGACGCCGCCACCGGCACCCAGCGTCAGGAGTTCTACGGCCTGCCGCTGCGCACCGGCGAGAACACCGTCACCTTCGGCGACCAGACGGTGCGGGTCTTCCTGGCCGGCACCCCGGTCCGCGCGGACCTGAAGGCCGAGCAGCTCGTCGCGGACGGCGTCACGCCCATCCGCATCGCCGTGCGCCTGACCGACGCGGCCGGCCTGACCACCGCCAGCAGCAACGTGACCGTGCAGACCAGCCTGGAACCCACCCAGGGCGACGCCCGCCCCCGCGTCGGCAGCTACCAGGTGAAACTGGTGGACGGCGAGGGCGTCCTGGAACTCGAACCGCTCTCCGCACCCACCCGCTTCGACGTGCGGCTGCTGCTGGGCGACCGGGTCGTCAGCAAGGCCTTCGAGGCGCTGCCCAGCAAGACCCGCGTCGGGATCGGCATGGTCAGCGTCGGCGCGCTGCTGCAGGGCAGCGGCGCCGTGTCCGGCGAGGCGCGCGGCCAGGGTTACCTGGAAACGCCGATCGGCGAGGGCAAACTGTACGTCGCGGCCAGCGGCGGCCTGAACGCCGAACGCAGCGCCGCCGGCGTCACCAGCGTCGCGCAGGACCGCGCGCAGGGCCTGCCGACCAGCAGCCCCCTGGACCGCTACCCGAACCTGGGCGACAGCAGCAGCGAGAGCTTCCCGCTGCAGGGCATCGACCCGGTCGCCGTGCGCTACGAGCACCCGGCCTTCAACGTGCAGTACCGTCAGGCGCCCCTGCCCGTCGACGTGTTCAACCTGGGCATCACGCCCACCGCCCTGAGCGGCTTCACCCGCAGCAACCCGCAGGTGTCGGGCTTCGTGGCGGCGCTGCCCGGCGACCTGGTGCGCCGCACCCTGGACGCCCCCGGCACCCGCGTCCTGACCCTGCCCGACAGCGGCCTGCAGCCCGACAGCGAGACGGTGGAACTCGTGACCACCGACCCGCGCACCGGCGAGCAGCGCGTCCGCGCCCTGGCCCGCCTGAGCGACTACACCCTGGACGCCAGCGCCGGCGTGCTGTACTTCCAGCGGCCGGTGGACCTGGTGGACAGCGAGGGCCGCGCCCAGCAGGTGCGCCTCAGCTACCGCCTGAACAACCCGCTGGGGGCGCGCACCCTGGCCTGGGGCGCCCAGGCCACCTACCGCGTCAGCGACAGCCTGAGCGCCTCGGCGGCCGCCGTGCAACTCGACGGCGTGACCAGCGTGGGTGTCCGCGCCCGCTACAGCGCCGACCAGAGCCGCGCGGACCTGCTCGCCGCGTACGCCGGGGGCGGCGCCCTGGTGGACGCCAGCGCCAGCCTGACCGGCGAGCGGCTGGGCGTGAACGCCAGCCTGCACTACCAGGGCGCCGCCTACAGCGGCCTGAACGCCTCGGCCACCGGTCTGGGCGTCACGGCCGACGCCAACTACAAACTCACGGACCGCCTGTCCGTCGCGGCGGCCGCCGCCTACAGCAGCGTGCCCGGCACCGACAGCGCGCCCAGCAGCGGCGGGCACGCCGACCTCAAAGGCCTGTACAGCTTCTCGCCCTTCACCCTCGGGGCCGGCATCCGCGCCGGGTTCGGGAACGAGCAGGGACTGGCCGGGATTCTCAGCGCCGCCTACAACCAGGGAGGCCTGAGCGTCAGCGCCGAGCATGCCCAGGCGCTGAGCGGCCAGCAGGACAGCGCCACCACCGTCAAGGCCAGCGTTCCCGTCACCGAGAACGTCACCCTGACCGCCCGCGACGACATCAACTGGGCCAAGGGCCACCGCGCCAGCCTGGGCCTGCAGTCCCGCCTGGGCATGACCAACCTGAACGTCCACTACGACCTGCCCGGCGCGGACGGCTGGGGCAACCGCGCCCGCTTCGGCGCGGACACCACCCTCCCGCTGAACGACACCACCAGCCTCGGCGTCAACGGCAGTTACCTGCTGGACCTCGACGGGAACGCCGAGAACACCAGCGGCTGGAACGCCGGCGTGGCCCTGCGCTACAAGACCGATCACCTCAGCGGCACGCTCGCCGCCGACGCCGCCACCACCGGCGGGAACTTCAGCGTGGCCCTCAAGGGCGGCGCCAGCTACCGCCTGAACGAGCAGCTGACCCTCAGCGCCGACGGCACCCAGGTGTTCGGCGCCGACAGCGGCAGCAACTACGCCGCGTCGGCCGCGCTGCGCGCCGGACAGTGGCAGGGCCTGGCGTACCTGCGCTACCGCGACGGCGCGCTGGCCGGCAACACCCCGGAACTGATCGGCGAGGCGAACGTGGAATACCACGTCCCGCGCTACGCCGTGCGCGCCGGCATCGCCGGCCGCAGCCTGCTCGACCAGCCGGGCAGCGCCACCTACCAGGGCTCCGTGAGCGGCACGTACTACCTGACCGAGCAGTTCGGTCTGGGGCTCGCTGCGCGCGGCCTGATCCAGCCGGCCACCGGTTCGACCCTGCTGAGCCTGGGCGTGGAAGGCAGCTACCGCGCGCTGCCCGGCACCTGGGTCACGCTGGGCTACAACCCGGTCGGCTTCCAGGGCATCGGCACCAACATCTACACCCGCCAGGGCCTGTACCTGCGCTTGGACCTGACCCTCGACGACGGTCAGGCGAACGGCGTGCCCCTGGACTCGACCTCGCCACCTTCACCGGGCACGCCTGCCAACGGGGGAGGCCGCTGATATGGGACACCGCATGCATGCCCTCCTGACCCAGCTGAAACGCGCCGCGACCCTCGCGGTCACCGCCACCGGCCTGCTCGCCAGCGTGGCGGGCGCCACCACCTGCACGCCCACCAGTCCCTGGAAAGAACCCTTCGGCAGCAACACCTCGCGCAGCGTCATCCGCAACCACGCCTACACCAGCGACGTGAACACCGTCACCCGCACCGCCGGCAAGTACACCTTCTGGAACAGCATCGACCACACCGGCGACGGCGGGTACGCGCTGTACCTGAACGTCACCACGGCCAGCGCCGCCCCGATCCTGCTGTACGAGCAGGCGCTGACCGTCCCGGCCGGCGCGGACCTGTCCTACCAGCACTACGCCCGCACGCACTCCGCCTCGCCCTCACGCCTGCGCTACGCCTTCTTCGACACGGCCAGCGGCGCGCTGCTCGCCAGCCGCGACGGCAGCACCCTGACCACCAGTTACACCCAGGAGACCCTGCCGACCTTCCGCTCGAACACCACCCAGGTGACCCTGCGCATCTACAGCCTGAACAGCGGCGTGACCGGGGACGCGAACGTCCTGAAACTCGACGACCTGAAACTCAGCTGCCCGGTGCCCGCCAGGCCCAGCCTGACCCTCACCAAGACCGGCAACGGCCCCTGGACGGTCGGGCAGGCCGGCGCCACCTACACCCTGAGCGTCAAGAACACCGGCACCGTCGCCACCAGCGGCGCGGTCACGGTCCGGGACCTGCTGCCCACCGGCATCACCGCGCCCGCCAGCTTCACGGCCGGCACCTGGACCTGCACGACCAGCGGCCAGAGCGTCACCTGCACCGGCACGCCCAACCTCGCCGCCGGCAGCAGCAGCTCGTTCACGCTGCCCGTGCAGGTGCAGGGCGCGGCGGTCGGCAGCGTCACCAACCGCGCCAGCGTCGGTGGCGGCGGCGACCCCGACCCCATCCCCGACCCGGCCGGCTGCACGGCCACCGGCGGTCAGTGCGCCGTATACACCACGACCGTCTCTGCCCCACCCCCCGCACCCGTCACCGGCGTGTGCAGCGCGACCACTCCCTTCGTCCAGACCTTCAATGCCAGCGGCCCCAGCGGCGAGGTCCGCAACCACGACTACCGCAGCGACGCGGGCGTCGTGAACGCCACGGACGGCACCTACACCTTCTGGAAGGACATCGACCACACCGGCAACGGCGGCTTCGCGCTGTTCATGAACATCGCCAGCTTCGAAGGCCGGAACGGCGGCACCCTGACCACGCCGGGCCTGCTGTACGAACAGCGGATCACCGTGCCGGCCGGCGCCGAGATCAGCTACTCGAACTGGGTCCGCAGCCACTCGAACACCGCCACCCAGCTGCGGTACGTGTTCCGTGACGCGGGCGGCGCCGTCCTGCAGCAGTTCGACGGTGCGGTCGCCACCACCAGCTACACCCAGCAGACCGTCCCGACCTTCACCAGCCCCGGCCCGCAGGTCACGCTGCAGATCCTGACCCTGAAAGACGGCACGAGCGCCGACGCGAACGTCCTGAAACTCGACGACCTGAAACTCAGCTGCCCGGTGCCCGCCAGGCCCAGCCTCACCCTCACCAAGACCGGCAACGGCCCCTGGACGGTCGGGCAGGCCGGCGCCACCTACACCCTGAGCGTCCGGAACGAAGGCCCCGGCGTCAGCAGCGGCCTGGTCACGGTCCGGGACCTGCTGCCCACCGGTATCACCGCGCCCGCCAGCTTCACGGCCGGCACCTGGACCTGCACGACCAGCGGCCAGAGCGTCACCTGCACCGGCACGCCCAACCTCGCGGCCGGCAGCAGCGCGGACCTGACCTTCGGCGTCAGCGTGGGCAGCGCCGCCAGCGCCACCCCCACCATCACCAACCGCGCCAGCGTCGGTGGCGGCGGCGACCCCGACCCCATCCCCGACCCGGCCAGCTGCACGGCCACCGGCGGTCAGTGCGCCGTGTACACCACCAGCGTCACGGTGCCCGTCACGCCCCCCACCTGCCCGCGCATCTACGCGCTGACCATCGCCAGCGGCAGCGGCGCCAGCGACGTGAACGGCATCGCCATCCGCGAACTGGACGAGCTGACGAACACCCTGGGCGCCACCATCGCCACGCTGCCCGACAACACCAACTCGGCCACGCTGGCCGTGTCCACCAACGCCCGCCGCTTCTTCGTGGCCGACCAGAACAACCGCCTGCGGATCTTCGACACGGTCCTGGGCACCTGGAGCGCCGGCGATATCTTCAGCGGCGTCACCGACCGACTGGTCCGCATGACCGTCACCAGCACCGGCACCGGCTACGCCATGGACTCCGGGCGGAACCTGTGGCGTTTCGACACGGCCAGCCCCTACACCGTCACGGCCCTCGGGCAGCTGAGCGCCACGACCGCCAGCGCCCCCAGCTTCAACGTCAACGGCGACTTCTTCGCCGACAGCAGCGGCAAACTGTACATGATCAGCAGCGCCACCGGTTCGGCCACCATCGACCTGTGGCTGGTCATCCCCACCACCCTGCGCGCCGAGTACCTGGGCCGCCTGAGCAACCCCGCCACCGGCTCGCAGTTCAACGGCATCGCCGCCAGCCCCAACGGCATCTACGCCCGCGACAACCAGGGCCGCCTCGTGAAGATCGACCTCGCGGACGTCAGTTACACCGCGGTCGGCAGCACCACCCTGGGCTCCACCGACCTGGCCAGCTGCACCTTCCCGGTCATCGCGCCGTCCCTGAGCGCCGTCAAGAGCGTCAGGAAGGTCGCGGGAACTACCGGTGACAAGGTGCAGCCCGGCGACACCCTGGAGTACCGCGTGGTCATCCGCAACAGCGGCACCCTGCCTGCCGGGGGCGTGACCTTCCAGGACGCCCTGCCCGCCGGGACCGCCTACGTGCCCGACAGCGCCCGCGTGAACGGCTTCACCACCACCGTCACGGGCCAGAACGCCACCAGCCTCGGCGGCGCCGCCTACCCCTTCGCGCAGCCGGTCGGGATCTGCAGTCAGGGCGCCGCCGCCTGCGACACGCAGGTCCTGAAGATCGACTCCACGCCCGCCACGCTGGACAACGAGGCCGTCGTGACCTTCCGCGTGACCGTGGTCAGTCCCTTCACGCTCGATCCCGCGCAGGTGCGGAACGTGGCGCGCGTGGACTTCACGGGCGGCCCCGGCGGCGGCGTGCCCAGCAACGAGGTCGTGACGCCCGTCTTCCAGCCCGCCAGACTGACGGTCGCCAAGACCGTCCGGAACGTCACGCGGAACAGCGCAGTCGGCACGGCCGGCGAGGGCAACCCCGGCGACGTGCTGGAATACTGCATCACCACCACGAACGTCGGCGGGCTGAACGCCACCAACATCATCTTCAGCGACGTGGTGCCCGCCAGCACCAGCTTCGCCACCGCCGGTTTCGGCGCCGGCAGGGACATCCGCCTGAGCGCCGCGGGCACCGAGGTGTTCTACACCGCCGCCGCCGACACCGACGCCGGGCAGCTGAAGGACGGCCGGGTGCTCGTGCAGGACGGCAGCTTCGTGCTGGCCCCCGCGCAGAGCGTCACGGTCTGCTTCCGGGCGACCATCCAGTAGGCCACCGGACGCGACCCGCGCGGGCCACCCGATCCACGGGGTGGCCCGCGTTCATGTCGCCTGAAGTTGGGGCGCACGCCTACCGTCCCGGCTGCCGCGCCGGGAGACAGTCGGGTCATGCTGGGCGGAACGCAACTGGTGTGGTTCAAGAAGGACCTGCGCGTGCACGATCACGCGCCGCTGGTCGAGGCGGCGCGGCGCGGCCCGGTCCTGCCGGTGTTCATCTACGAACCCGAACAGCTGACGCACGAGGAGTTCGCCGGGCACCACCTGACGTACCTGAACGGGTCCCTGCGCGAACTGAACGCCAGCCTGCGCGCCCTGGGCACCCCGCTGGTCGTGCGGGTGGGCGAGGCGGTCTCCGTACTCGACGAACTGCGCGGGGCGCATGGTGTGACGGCCGTGTGGGCGCACGAGGAGACCGGCAACGGCGTGAGTTTCGCTCGGGACCGTCGCGTGCGGGCCTGGGCGCGGGCACGCGGCCTGCCCATGACGGAACTGCCGCAGAACGGCGTGATCCGCCGCATGCGCAACCGCGACGGCTGGGCCGCCACCTGGGAGGAACGGCTGGGCGCCCCGCAGGTGCCCGCGCCCGCGCAGCTGGGTGGCGTGGACGCCGACCCCGGCGGCCTGCGCACCCACGCCGAACTGGGCGTGCCCGCTGGCGCGAAGACCATCCCGCCGGGGGGCCGCGCCGCCGCGCTGGACACCCTGGAGTCCTTCCTGACGGCGCGCGGCGTGAACTACATGCGCGAGATGAGCAGCCCCCTGAGTGCCGAGGCCAGCTGCTCGCGCCTGAGTGCGCCGCTGGCCTTCGGGACCATCTCGCTGCGCGAGGTGCTGCAGGCGACCCGCGTGCGTCTCGCGCAGGTGCGGGGCGACCCCGACGCCGACCCGCGCTGGGTGCGGTCCCTGCGCTCCTACGAGTCACGATTGCACTGGCACTGCCACTTCATGCAGCGCCTGGAAAGCCAGCCGGACATGGAATTCCGCACCCTGAACCGCGCCCTGGACGGCCTGCGCGAACACGAGTGGAACCCGGACTTCTACGACCGCTGGCAACACGGACAGACCGGCTACCCCCTGATCGACGCCTGCATGCGCATGCTGCGCGAGACCGGCTGGCTGAACTTCCGCATGCGCGCCCTGCTGGTCAGTTTCGCCACGCAGCACCTCTGGCTGCACTGGCGACGGCCCGGACTGTTCCTGGCCCGCGAGTGGCTGGACAACGAACCCGGCATCCACTGGTCGCAGATGCAGATGCAGAGCAGCACGGTCGGCATCAACCGCGTGCGCATCTACTCCCCGACCCGGCAGGCGCGCGAGCAGGACCCGGACGGGGTGTTCCTGCGCCGCTGGCTGCCCGAACTCGCGGACGTGCCCACGGACTTCATCCACGCGCCCTGGGAGTGGAGCGGCGCCGGACGCCTGAGCTACCCGCCGCCCATCGTGAACGAATCCGAGGCCGGCCGCCGCGCCCGCGCCCGCATCAGCGCCGCCCGCGCCAGCCCGGAATTCGAGGCCGAAGCCCGCCGCCTCTACGTGAAACACGGCAGCCGCAAGAAGGCGGACCTGCGTGCCGAAAGGAAAGCTCAGGGTCTGCCCGACAACCCCCCACCCCCCCGGCGGCCCACTGCCGTAAAAAGGAACATCATGAGCGACCAACCTGATCTGTTCGGCCTGGCCCCGGCCGCCCCGAAGGCCGTCCTGCCCGCCGGACTGCCCGACGACTGGCAGCAGGCCCTGCACGGCGAATTCAGCGCCCCGTACTTCCACGAGCTGAAGGACTTCCTGGTGCAGGAACGCCGCGCCGGCAACGTGTTCCCGCCCGCGCCGGACGTGTTCAACGCGCTGCGCTTCACCCCGCTGGGCGACGTGAAGGTCCTGATCCTGGGCCAGGACCCCTACCACCGCCCCGGTCAGGCGCACGGCCTGAGCTTCAGCGTCCGCCCCGGCGTGACCATCCCGCCCAGCCTGCGCAACATCTACAGGGAACTGACCGCCGACCTGCCGGGCTTCACCGCGCCCCGCCATGGCTACCTGCGGAGCTGGGCCGAGCAGGGCATCCTGCTGCTGAACGCCGTCCTGACCGTCCGCGAGGGGCAGGCGAACAGCCACGCCAACAGGGGCTGGGAGCACTTCACGGACGCCGTCATCCGCGCCGTGAACGACAAGCCACAGCGGGTCGTGTTCGTCCTGTGGGGCGCGTACGCCCGCAAGAAGAAGAAACTCATCACCGCACCCCAGCACATCGTCATCGAGTCCGCGCACCCCAGCCCGCTGAGCGAGGCGAAATTCTTCGGCAGCCGCCCATTCAGCCAGGTGAACGCCGCGCTTGAGGAGGCGGGTCTGACGCCCATCGACTGGCAACTGCCCATGCAGGTGACCGAATGACCTCCCGCACCGAACTCCTCGCCGGGGAGTACCTGCGCCGCGAGGGCAACGACCCCAGGAAATTCAAGTACTTCTGGCCGGACGGCACCCGCTACCGCGACAGGACCGGCATCGAACGCATCGCGAAACTCGCCGTCCCCCCCGCCTACGTGGACGTGTACGTCAGTCCCGACGCGGACGCCGAACTCCAGGCCTTCGGACGTGACGCCGCCGGACGCCTCCAGTACCGCTACCACCCGGACTTCGTGCAGGCCGGCGCACTGAAGAAATGGCAGCGCCTCACCCGCTTCGCCGGGGCGCTCGGCACCCTCAAAACCACCACCGGAGCGGACCTGCGCGCCCAGGGCCTCCCACCCCGCAAGGTCACGGCCCTCATGACCCGCCTGCTGCACGTCGCGCGGTTCCGGGTGGGCAGCGACATCTACGCCCAGCAGCACAAAACCTACGGCCTGAGCACCCTCCGGCAGCGGCACGTGAAAGTTGAGGGGAACACCGTCACCTTCCACTTCAAAGGCAAGCACGGCGTCACGCAGCACAAGGCCACCACCGACCGCACCCTCGCCGCCAACATCACCCGCCTGCTCGACCTGCCCGGCCCCTGGCTGTTCCAGACCGTGGACGAAGGCGGCAACCGCCGGCGCGTGCGCAGCAGCGAACTCAACGCTTACCTGAAAGAAGTCATCGGCCCGTTCACCGCCAAGGACTTCCGCACCTGGGGCGGCACCCTCCTGGCCGCCGAGTACCTCGCCGAGGCGGGCGTCGCCGACACCGAGAAACAGGCCCGGCAGACCCTCGTCGACTGCGTCAAATACGTGGCCGCCGACCTGGGCAACACGCCCGCCGTCACGCGCAGCAGCTACATCTGCCCCGTCATCTTCGACCGCTACCTGGAAGGCAAGATCCTCGACGACTACGAACCCCGCGCCGGCAGGACAGAAGCCGACCTGGACGGCCTGACCCGCAGCGAAGCCGCCCTGAAACGCCTGCTGGAAAGCGAGAAGACCCTCAGGACGCGGCTGAAGAAAGCGGCTTAGGATGCCTTTTTGCAGGTGAGATTAGTGGAGTGTCGAACTCAGATGGAGGTTTCCATCTCGCCACTCGGCGACGAACTCTTGTTGCCTGCTAGGCCAGGATTTTTCGATGGCTTCACGAAGAATCTCGGCGACGACGACTGGAGTAATTCGTCTGGGTATGGCCTTCCATCCTGTCCCAGGGCTTCCGTCTACTTCCCGATGGGTGCCGACGTGAAGCCAAGGATCAGAGTGTTCCGGAAATATGACTGTAATACGGACTCCGATTGAATGGCTTACAAAGCCGTTCAATCCGAGCGAAGCGAGTGGGAGAAAACCGGGTTCCGGACGTGGAGTTAACAGATCGGTGGTGTTCCGATCTGTTAACGAAACAAACGGAATCCGTATAAGACGTTCCTTCCTCTCGCTCTGGGAAACGACAGTGAGCACGCCCTGATCTGCCCCAGCATGAAATCGCCACATATATCGCTGATCGAGATGCACCAGGGTGCGGTATCCACGACGTTTCTGAGGCTGTGTCATGCTGTAACTTACAGGCTTTCTGCGTTTGGATAGAGGAGAGAAGCGAAGATTTTTACCCCAGGTCCTTGCGCATGATGACGTTCGTCGTCTGGAAGCCCAGGCCCTCGTACAGGGCCCGCGCGCCGGTGTTGTGCCCGAAGACGTGCAGGCTGATGTTCGTGGCCCCGCGTGCGGCGGCGTGCCGTTCCAGCAGCGTGAAGGCCTGCGTGGCGTACCCGCGCCGCCATTGGGGTTCGTAGACCTCGACCTCGTACACGAAGGCGGTGACGCTTCCGGCCCGCGTCTGGAGGGCGTACCACAGCACGCCCACGTCCGCGCCCTCCTGTGGGTCGTGCAGGTGAAACAGGTGGTTGTCGGGCGTGTCCGGCCCCTGCGGGAGCAGTTGCCGGAATTCGCGGTCGCCGCGTTCCGGGGCTTCCTCGGGCGTCCACTCGCCACTCGTGACCTTCTCGGCGGCGTACTGGGGCGCAGAGTGCCCGACGAAGCGTTCGAAGTCACCGGCAGTCATCGGGCGCAGGATCAGCATGAAAGCAGTGTAGGCGCGCCCGGGTGGGGTGGCGATACGCGCTCTGGCGCATGCGCGTGCCGGGTGCGGGCGGGTACGGTGGCGGGTAATGAGTGACGTTCCAGTCCGGATGCACGAGGACGAGGTGATGGTGGACGTGGCCCTGGTGTCGCGCCTTATCGTGGCGCAGTGCCCAGCGTGGGCGGGGCTGTCCCTGACCCGGATCCGCCACGCGGGGACCGACAACGCCATGTTCCGCCTGGGGGACGGGCTGGTCGTGCGCCTGCCCCGCATTGGCTGGGCAGCGGACGACGTGCATAAGGAGGCGATCTGGTTGCCGCGCCTCGCGCCGCACCTGCCGCTGCGCGTGCCGGAACCGCTGTTCGTGGGCGTGCCCGGCGAGGGTTACCCGTTCCCGTGGGCGGTGTACCGCTGGCTGGAGGGGGTGGACGCGGGCCTGGACACCGTGCATGACAGGCAGGGGCTGGCGCGGGATCTGGCAGGTTTCATCACGGCGCTGCGCTGCGTTCCGCCCCCGCCAGCAGACGCCCCGCAGGGCTCCCGCAACGGCACGCTGCAGGACCGGGACCGGGGGACCCGTGGGGCCATCGCCGACTGCGCGGGCCTCCTCGACCCCGCGCCGGTGCTGGCTGTGTGGGAGGCCGCGCTGGGTGTTCTCACCTGGGCCGGTGACCCCGTGTGGATTCACGGCGACCTGAAACCCGGCAACCTGCTGGCGCACGGTGGGCGGTTGAGCGCCGTGATCGACTGGGGCGGCCTGACACTGGGTGACCCGGCCGTCGATCTGCAACCCGCGTGGAACCTGCTGGATGCCCCGTCCCGGCAGAGTTTCCGCGCCGCGCTGGACGTGGACCCCGCCACGTGGGCGCGCGGGCGCGGCTGGGCGCTGAGCGTGTCGCTGGTGGCCCTGCCGTACTACGTGCACACGAACCCGGCGCTCGCCGCGATCTGCCGGCAGACCATCCGGGCCGTGCTGGACGAGGTGGGTTCCTGAGCCTCAGCCTGGGCGGGTCAGTTCAGGGCGCGCGTTCCGGCCGGCAGGACGCCGCCCGCCACGAGTTCCTGCGCGGCGTCCTGCAGGGCCGTCAGGGCGACCCGCTGCGTGAAGGGGCCGGTCGAGACGCGCGCCACGCCCAGCGCCTGCAACTCGCTGGCGGGCAGGCTCGCGCCGGGCACGCTGATCAGCGTCAGCTTCTGCGGCCCCAGCGCCGCGACCACCTGCTCGATCTCCTCGCGCGCCACCAGCCGGGGCACGAAGACCACGGGCGCGCCGGCCTCCAGGAACGCCTGGCAGCGGCGGATGACCTCGTCCAGCAGCGGCTGGCGCGGAGCGTCGGGTTCGGCGCGCACCAGGGCGTCGGTGCGGGCATTCAGCACGAAGTCGATCCCGGCGGCCCGGCCCGCGTCCAGCACGGCCCGCACGGCGGCCACGGCCTCGTCCAGCGGCTTCATCTGGTCTTCGAGGTTCCCGCCGACCACGCCCGCCTCGATGGCCCGGCGGGCCGTGTCGCCAGGGTTGCCGTACCCGGCCTCCAGGTCCATGCTGACCGGCAGATCCACCGCCTGCGCAATGCGGCGCACCATGTCCAGGTGCAGCTCCAGCGGGATGTTCTCGCCGTCCTTGTACCCGAAGGTCGAGGCGATGGAGTGGCTGGCGGTCGCCAGGGCGCGCACGCCGGGCACGGCGGCCACCACCTGCGCGGACACCACGTCCCACACGTTGGCGAGCGTCAGGATCTCGGGAGCGGTGTGCAGGTCGAGCAACGTGCGGGCCTTCTGGGCGAGGTCGGTCATCCCGTCAGCTTAGGGTGGCGGGTCGGGAGCGTGCCCTCAGCGTTCCTTGTCCATTCTGGCCGCCCCGGACCGCGGTTGAGAACATGCCGGGGACCGGCTCCATCGTCTGGGGCGTGCAGGACGTGGCGAGCGCGGCCGTATCACCTTGGGTCATAGGCCCTCCGAAAGTCGCTGCAATTCCCGTTCATCCGTGACTGTCACGGTGCGGCGCGTGAGGTCGATCCAGCCCAGGCGGTAGAAGTCGCCCAGCTTGCGGCTGACGATCTCCGGCACGGTGCCGAGCAGCGCGGCGAGGTCGCTGTTCGTCGGCAGGGCGTGGGGAGCAGGGGCGTGTTCCAGCAGGTACGCGGCGAGGCGTTCGCCCACGCCGCTGAACACCAGGGCGTCCAGGCGGCGGTGCGTGTCGGCGTCCCGCCGGGCGAGGTGCGCGATGACCGCTCCGGCCAGCGCGGGCGTGTGCTGGACGGCGTGCCGCACGAGGTCGGCGGGGAAGCTCAGGAGAACGGTGGGTGTGGCGAGGGCCTGGGCGTGCGCCGCGTGGCGTGTCTCGCCGCCGAGCACACTGGCGGGCTCCAGAACCTGCCGGGAACTGTCGATGCCCAGCGTGAATTCCCGTCCGCCTCGCCCCACGCGGTAGATGCGCACGCTGCCTACCGCGACGATGAACAGCGTGTCGGCGGGGTCACCCGCGCGGAAAACGGCGTCGCCTCGCCCGAAGGTCATGACCTGCGCGGGGCCTGCCAGTCCTGCCAGCGTGTCCCGGTCGGCACCCTGGAACAGGGGTGTCCGGGTCAGCAGGGACAGCGCGTCCGGGATGGGCATGGGCTGATGCTGCCACGCCGGCTGGACACGGGTACCGGTCAGAGGAAGAACGCCCGGTTCCGCGCGGTGGACGCGGCGTGCCCGGCGGGTACGTCCGAGTCCTGGAAGATCGCGCCCACGGGGCATGCGGCCGCGCACGCGCCGCAGTCGATGCATTCGTCCGGGTGGATCACGAACTGGTCGCCCGCGTCGTGGATGCACTCGATCGGGCAGACCTGGGTGCAGGCGGCGTCTTTCACGCCTGCGCAGCCGGTGGTGATCACGTAAGCCATGCGTTCAGGATGGCGGCCCGGCCCGTGGGAGGCCATGACTTTGGTTAAGGCTCCGCTGGCTGTGGCACACGCGCCCGTGCGGTCTGCCGCCTACCATCCGCGCATGACCCGAACCGTTGATCCTCCGACCACCCTGCCCCGGACGCTGGCGCGCGTGCTGCTGGGGTCGTTCATGGTGTTTGCGGGTGTGGGGCACATGACGTTCCTGCGGCAGGATTTTCAGGCGCAGGTGCCGACGTGGTTGCCACTGGACAAGGATTTCGTGGTGCTGGCGTCTGGTGTGGTGGAGGTCGGGTTCGGGGCGGCGCTGCTGGCCCTGCCCCGGCAGCGGCGGACGGTGGGGTGGGTGCTGGCGGCGTTCTTCGTGGCGATCTTTCCCGGGAACGTGTCGCAGTACCTGACGCATCAGAGTGCGTTCGGGCTGGACACGGATCAGAAACGCCTGACTCGGCTGTTCTTTCAGCCGGTGCTGATCGCGCTGGCGCTGTGGAGTACCGGGGCGTGGCCGGCGTCGCAGTCCAGGTCGCGGCGTTGATCCGGAGGGTGTCCGGGGAATTTAAGTAGAGGGCCGTGCGGCTTCTGTGAGGTTGGGCGGGGTACGGTGGGGTATGGCCATCAACTCCCGTTTCCTGAGAATGCCGCGTGTGCCCTGGGCGCCGGCTGCGGGCGGGCCGGACCTGGCCGAGACGGTCCTGAACGTGACGGACACGCTGGTCATGGTGCTGGACGCGCAGGGGTGCGTGCTGCGCTTCAACCGGGCCTGCGAGTGCCTCAGCGGTCTGGAGGCGGCGCAGGTGGTGGGCCGGGTGCTGTGGCCGCTGCTGCTGGACGAGCATGAGCAGGAGGAGGTGGCCGGGTCCTTCCTGTCCGGGCCGTTCCCGAACCGGCGTGAGCACGCGTGGCGGACCGTGCACGGCGAGCGGCGCGTGATCCTGTGGTCGAACGCCGCCGTGCTGGACCGCCAGGGACGGACGGCGCTCATCATCGCGACGGGCGTGGACGTGACCGCCGAGCGGGAGGCGCAGGCCGCCCGGCTGGAGAGCGAGGCGCGGTTCCGGACGCTGTTCGAGCAGTCCGCCGACGGTCTGGTGCTGATCGATCCGCACGATCCGGACGTGCCGTGGCGGATCGTGGACTGCAACGAGGCGTTCTGCCGCATGAACGGCTACGGGTACGAGGATCTGGTGGGCGCGTCCATCGACCTGCTTCACCCGTACCCGATGATGGCGCAGGAAGGGCCGGAACTGCTGGCCTGGATTCGCGAGGAGCAGCCGGTGCACGGCGAGGGTGCGCACCGGCACCGCGACGGCCGGGTCTTCCCGATCGAGAGTGCCAGCAGTCTGGTCATGGTGGGCGGGCGGGAACTGGTGCTCGGGCAGGACCGGGACATCTCCGAGCGTAAACGGGCCGAGGAACGGTTGCGGCAACTGGCGGCACAGATGACCTTCGACGCGCAGCATGATCCCCTGACCGGCCTGCCGAACCGGGCGCTGCTGCTGGACCGCCTGCAGCTGGAATTGCGGCGCGTGGGCCGCTCGACCGCGTGCGTCGCCGTGTACTTCATTGACCTGGACGGGTTCAAACGTGTGAATGACATGCTGGGGCACGCCGTCGGGGACGAGCTGCTGCGTGAGGTCGCGGTTCGCCTGCAGGGCTGCGTGCGCCCGTCGGACACCGTGGCCCGCCTAGGCGGGGACGAGTTCGTGGTGGTCGTGTCGGACCTGAATGGCCGCGAGGACGCCGAGCGGGTGGCCCGCCGCCTGCAGGCGGCCCTGGAACCCACCGTGAACCTGGGTGGGCAGCCGGTGGACGTGCAGAGCAGCATGGGGGTGGCGCTGCACCCGCCGGACAGCAGCCTGCCGGCGAACCTGCTGCGGCAGGCGGACATGGCCATGTACCAGGCCAAACGAGAGGGCAGGAATGGCGTGCGGTTCTTCAACTCCATGCTGGACGTGGCGGCGCACAGTCAGATGTTCACGGAGGTTCGCCTGCGGCGCGCCCTGCAGCGGCAGGCCCTGCAACTGCACTACCAGCCGCAGGTGGACGCCGAGACCGGGGCGCTGCTGGGTTTCGAGGCCCTGGTCCGCTGGACCGACGAGGAGCTGGGGGCGGTCTCTCCGACGCGGTTCATTCCGGTGGCCGAGGAGTCCGGCCTGATCGTGCCGCTGGGGCAGTGGGTGCTGAACGAGGCGTGCCGGCAGCTGGCCGAGTGGGGGCCGGGCGTGCGGGTCGCCGTGAACGTCTCGGCGCTGGAGGTCGCGCGGGACGATTTCGTGGCTGGCGTTGAACGCGCCCTGCAGCGGCACGGGGTGGGGGGCGAGCAGTTGAAACTGGAACTCACGGAGCGGCTGGCCGTGCGGGACCTGCACCGCGCGGCCCGGCATCTGTCGCAGCTGCGGGACCTGGGCGTGCGCCTGTCACTGGATGATTTCGGGACCGGGCAGTCGTCCGTGTCGACCCTGCTGAAGCTGCCGCTGGATGAACTGAAACTCGACCGTTCGCTGATCACGTCCCTGACGGACTCGCCGCAGGCGCAGCGGGTCGTGGAATCCCTGATCGGGCTGGCGCGTGGCCTGCGCCTGAACGTGATTGTGGAGGGCGTCGAGACGGCCGGGCAGCTGGACCTGCTGCGGGCCATGCGCTGCGGCGTCGTGCAGGGGTACCTGACGGGACGCCCCGCCCCGCCGGACACCTGGGCGGACCTGATCCGGACGCTCCGGGCCGACCGTACTCCCGCTGACGGCCCGCCCGTCGCGTCCGGCGGACACTGAGGGCATGCAACTTCCCCGCCCCGTTCCCCCCGGCCCCGGCCAGGAGAGCGTGTGGGCGTACCCGCGCCCGCCGCGCCTGGAACGCACGCACCGACACCTGGAAATCTGGCTGGGCGGGCAGAGGATCGCCGCCACGGCCGGCGCGTACCGCGTGCTGGAAACCAGCCACCCGCCCACGTACTACCTGCCGCCCCGGGCGTTCGTGCCGGGCGTGCTGGAGCGGGCGGCGGGCGGCAGCACCTGCGAGTGGAAGGGCGAGGCCACCTACTGGACGCTGCGCGGCGGCGCTGCGGTGGCGGTGGCCGCCGCCTGGAGTTACGAGGCGCCCACGCCCGCCTTCCGGGACATGGGGGGGTTCGTGGCGGTGTATGCCGGCCGCGTGGATGAATGCCGGGTGGACGGCGAGCGGGTCACGCCGCAACCCGGCGCTTTCTATGGGGGCTGGATCACGCGGGACGTGGTCGGGCCGTTCAAGGGAGAGCCCGGCAGTCTGGGCTGGTAGGTTGGGCCGGGCCTGGCGTGGGAGGGACTGCCGTCTGGTCCGTTCACCCCCCGCCAGCGCGCCGGGTGGAGAGGGGGGCGGAATCCCTGAACCCGGCCCCGGCTCAATACCCTTGCGGGCAGTCTTTACGGGAACGGTCAAGTTCTGTGGTGCGGGCGTCCATGCAAGCGAGAACCCAGCGGAGGGTCGAACGGATGGGGGCATGACTAAAGGCCGGGGGGTGCCGGAAGACAGTTCCCCGCGGTATCGGTGCCGGCCACTGTTCCGGAGACCCACTCTAAAGGCGCGGGTGCGGGTCATTCGGGATTCGGGGCTTCATCGGGGGTGGTGTACATGCTAAGTCTGGTCCGTTTCTTTATTTCCCGTGAATCCTGATTGCGGGGTGGTCTTTACTTTCCTGGCAGGTGGCCCGCATAATGCCTTCATTATGGCTTACAAGAAACTCAGCGAGCAGGTAATGGAACTCAGCAATCCTCAGCGCAGCGACACCTTTGTGAAGCTGTTTCAGGAGGCGGTCCGTCAGGGCAAATTCGACGGTGCCTACATGCCCGAGCGTTTCACGCTTCCCAAGCAGTTCAACCGTCGCGGCAGCACCGAGACGTACCAGCGCGACACCCGCGAGATGCTGTTCGACGAGACCCCTGAATTCACCGAGTGGTTCGAGGGGGTCAACCGTGACCTGGCGGCCGCGCGCCGTGGCGGGAACATCAAGCCCAGCGTGGAAGCCATCGAGTCCGGCCTGATCAGCTTCGAGGACATGGTCGCCGAGACGCGCCGCAAGATGCAGGCCAGCTACGAGAAGGGGCAGGCGCTCGGCAAGGGCCGCGCCAAGGCCACCAAGAAGAAGAAGTAATGCGGACTCGGATGGAATGGGTTGAACCGTTCCATCCGCGCACAGAGAGTGGGAGCAGAGCGGACTGCCGGGCGTGGCGTTGGCAACCCGGCGCTGTCCCGGGTGGAGCGCGAGACAGACGGCAGGTGTACTACGGATTCCGTTTGTTTCGTTCACAGATCGGAACCCGTTTCTCTCCTTCTCGCTTCGCTCCGATTGAACGGCCTTTGCAGCCCATTCAATCGGAGTCCGTATAAGGCGACGTTCCCTGCGGGCGGCCCCTGGTGGGCCGCCTGTTCTCATTTCTGGGCGGGTCGCGTATCGTGAGCGGATGACGTCGCAGGACACCCCTCTTTCCGTGTCGCCCCACCGGGGCCTTCTCCTGGTCATGACCGGCGCGTCCGGTGTGGGCAAGGGCACGCTGCGTGAACGCTGGCTGGACGGGCAGGACGTGTTCTACAGCACCTCCTGGACGACCCGTGAGGCCCGTCCGGGTGAGCGCGACGGCGTGGATTACGTGTTCGTGACCCCCGAGGCCTTCGAGGCCAAGGCGCAGGCCGACGGGTTCCTGGAGCACGCGGCGTTCGTCGGGAACCGCTACGGCACGCCCATCGAACCCATCGAGGCGGCCCTGAGCCGCGGGCAGGACGTGATCCTGGAGATCGAGGTGGAGGGCGCCATGCAGGTCAAGGCCCGCATGGGCGACGAGGCCATCCTGATCTTCATCATGCCGCCCAGCCTCAGCGAGTTGCGCCGCCGCCTGGAGGGCCGCGCGACCGAGACGCCGGACCGCATCGAGAAGCGGCTGGCCCGTGCCCGCGAGGAGATCCGCGAGGCGCACGAGTTCCGGTACGTGGTCGTGAACGACGACCTGGACCGCGCGCTGGGTGAACTGCACGCCATCCAGCGGGCCGAGCGGGCGCGGCAGCTGCCGGAGATGGACTGGACCGAGGCGGACCGCGAGGCACGCGTGCAGGCCGACGCGCTGCGCAGCTACACCCTGACCGACACGGACCTCGACCGGATCGGGAACGGGTAAGGGGAGGGGCGCGCGTGCCACTGGAACTGATTCAGGGCGACATCGCCGCGCAGGACACGGACGCCGTCGTGACCGCCGCGAACAGGGAACTGGCGGGCGGTGGCGGCGTGGACGGCGTGATTCACCGCGCCGCCGGGCCGGAGTTGCTGCGCGCCATCCGCGCCATTGGCGGCACACCCACCGGCACGGCCGTCATCACCCCGGCGTTCGGGCTGTCCGCGCGGGGCGTGCAGTACGTGATTCACGCGGTCGGTCCGGTCTGGCGCGGCGGGCAGGCAGGCGAGGCCGATCTGCTGGCCGGCACGTACCGCTCCAGCCTGGAACTGGCCGCCGCGCACGGGTGCCGCAGCGTGGCGTTCCCGGCCATCAGTACCGGCGTGTACGGCTACCCCCTGGACCGCGCCGCCGACGTGGCCCTGGCGACCGCGCAGGCGTTCCTGACCGACCACCCGGACCTGCGGGTGCGCTTCGTGCTGTTCGACGGGGGCAGCCTGAACGTGTTCCGCCGCGCCGCGCAGAAGGCCGGGATGCCCTTCTCTGCGCCGCAGATGAGCTGACCGCCGCTGCCGGGGCTGGATATGCTGGCGGCATGAGCACCAGCTTGAATCTTGGTGGCGAGGGGGTCAGCTTGGGCCTTCTCGCGGCGGGCCTGATCTTCCTGTACGGCGTGTGGCTGGGCCGCCGCGACACCGGCTGGCGGGCCGCGCAGGGCGTGCTGGGGGCCGTGGTGCTGGGCGGCGTCCTGCCGTTTTTCCTGGCCCAGTTCGCCCCTGTGCTGTTCAGTTCCGATTCCCGGAGCCTCACCAGCCTGTTTCTCCTCACCGCCGTGAACATCGCCGGGGTGCTCGTCGCGTTCCTGCCGTGGCTGGTCGCCGGGAACTGGCTGGAGATCCTGCGCCGCGACGGCCCCCGCGTCTGATACGGACTCCGATTGAATGGGCTGCAAAGCCCGTTCAATCCGAGCGGATGCGACTCGCAGAGCTGCCCCGCAGAGGAGGAGAAAAACGGGTTCCGGACGTGGAGCCGGCAATCCGGTGAAGTTCCGGATTGTTGGCGAAACAAATGGAATCCGTATGAACGGGTGCGGGGGCGGTTCCGGGCGGATACCCTCGACCGCCTCTGCATACCGCGCTATAGTCTTGGACATCACCGCCCACGAGGCGGCTTTTTTATTGCTGTCCCCGCCTAGCCTTCCAGGGTGGTGAGGTCGCCGGGGTCCTGTCCGAGCGCCTGGGCGCGCAGGACGCGGCGCATGATCTTCCCGCTGCGGGTCTTGGGGAGGGCCGTGACGACGCGGATCTCGCCGGGGGTGGCGATGGGGCCGAGTTCGCGCCGGACGTGTTCGCTGATGCTGGCGCGCAGGCCCCGCCCGACCTGATCCTCGAAGCCCTGGCGCAGGATGACGTGCGCGACGATGCTCTCGCCCTTCAGGTCGTCGGGAATGCCGATCACGGCGGCCTCCGCGACGGCGGGGTGCGAAACAAGCGCGTCTTCCACGTCGGCGCTGCCGATGCGGTGCCCGGCGACGTTCAGGACGTCGTCCGCGCGGCCCAGGATGCTGATGTACCCGTGTTCGTCCCGCACGGCGAGGTCGCCGGACAGGTACCCGGCGGGGTTCTCGGTCCAGACCTGCGCGTACTTCTCGGGGTTGCCGTGAATGCCGCGCATCATGCCGGGCGTGGGGCGGCGCAGCACGAGGTGTCCCTGCACGCCGTCCGGGAGGCGCTGTCCCTGCTCGTCGACCACGTCGGCGTCCACGCCGGCCAGGGGGCGGCCCACGAAGCCGGGCCGGGCGGGCCAGCGCGGGTGGGTGCCCAGGATCGGGGCGCCCAGTTCCGTCTGCCACCAGTGGTCGATGACGACGGCGTGCGCGCCCTCCTCCAGCCCGCCGGCGAGGTGCTGCTGCGCCCAGCGCCACGCCTCCGGGTTCAGGGCCTCGCCCGCGCAGGCGATCACGCGCAGGCTGCTCAGGTCGTGGCCCTTCAGGACGTCGGGGCCGAGTTTCATGAACAGGCGCAGCGCGGTGGGCGCGGTGAACAGCACGTTCACGCCGTAGCGTTCGACGGTGCGCCAGAACACGCCGGGGTCCGGGAAGTCCGGGGCGCCCTCGCGGAACAGGACGGTCGCCCCGGCAGCCAGCGGCGCGTACACGATGTAGCTGTGCCCGACGATCCAGCCGATGTCGCTGGTGCAGAAGAACACGTCGCCGGCCCGCACGTCGAACAGCTGGCCCAGGTGGTAGGTGCTGGCGACCATGTACCCGCCGTGCGTGTGGATGACGCCCTTGGGTTTCCCGGTGCTGCCGGACGTGTACAGCACGTACAGGGGGTGTTCGGCGTTCACGGGCACCGCCCCGGCGCGGCCGTGCGTGAAGAGGCTCTCCCAGGGGACGGTGCGGGCGTCGTGTTCGCGCTGGTAGGTCTTGATGCGTTCCCACAGCACGAGGTGTTCCACGCCGCCCAGCTCCGCGATGGCCTCGGAGGCGATGGCGTACAGGTCCACGAGTTTCCCGCGCCGGTACCCGACATCCGCCGTGATGACCACGCGCGCCCCGGCGTCCGTGATGCGGTCGCGCAGTGCGCCCACGCCCAGGCCCGCGTACACGACCGAGTGCACCGCGCCCAGGCGGGCGCAGGCGAGCATGGCGATCACGCCCTCCGGCGTCAGGGGCATGTAGATCACCACGCGGTCGCCTGCGGTCACGCCCAGCGTGCGCAGGCCCGCGGCGGCCCGCTCGACCCGTTCGTGCAGCATGCCGTAGGTGATGACCTGCGCCTCCTCGGTCTCGGAGAGCCAGATCAGCGCCGCGCGGGTGCGGGCCTCGCCGCGTGCGTGGCGGTCCAGTGCGCTGAGGGTGATGTTCGTCTCGCCGTCCGCGAACCACTGCATGTGCGGGCGGTTCCAGGTCAGGCCGGTCGTGGGGGTCTTCGTCCACTCGAAGGCGCGGGCCTGCGCCAGCCAGAAGGCGTCGGGGTCGCGGCGGGCCGCGGCGATGTCTTCCTCCGGGTCGCCCTTCAGGCGGCGCAGCACGGACTCGG
This sequence comes from Deinococcus depolymerans, assembly GCF_039522025.1. Classification (NCBI taxonomy): domain Bacteria; kingdom Thermotogati; phylum Deinococcota; class Deinococci; order Deinococcales; family Deinococcaceae; genus Deinococcus; species Deinococcus depolymerans. The sequence continues at coordinate 186,908 of NZ_BAAADB010000012.1, forward strand.
GCACGAACCAGCGGTCGGGGCGGTGGGCATCCGTCATGGGTGGAACCTCCGGGGGGGAGCGGGACTCGGGTTGGGCGTGCCGCTCAGTGTACGGGGGGAGAGGTGAGGGGGACATGGGAAGTGGGCCAGGCGTGCAGAGGCTGCCGCTTCCCGGCCGCTCCTGCCGGGCGGTCTGGCTGGGCCGCCGGACCGTCTTCCCGCTGCTGTCTGCCCACCCGCCGCGGGCTCTTTTCACCCACCGGTCATTATGCTTTTAGCATAATTCATGCTATACTTTTCCTGTGAAGAACGTACCCCTGACCCTCGATTTCGGCACCGTCCGGCTGCCTGTCAGCGCGGACGGCCTCCTCCACGCGGCGGTCGCCCTCACGCAGCTGGGCGTCCCCGAGAACGCGCACGCCGCCACCCTCGCCGCCCACGACCTCACCCCCGACAGCGCCGACTTCGGCGCGGGCCCGGAAGGCGCCCTGAGCGTCCCCGCCTTCACCGCCCTGTGCTTCGCGCTGGACACCCCCCAGGCCCGCCGCTGGCGCAGACGGGCGCAGGACCTGCTCGCCCGCGCGCTGCAGGGCGACGTGCGCCTCGCCGCCAGCATCGCCGAACGCAACCCCGACCCCGAAGCGCGCCGCTGGCTGGCCGCCCGCCTGGACAGCACCCACGCCCGCCGGGAACTCATGAGCACTGTCGCCCGGCACGGCGGCGCCGGGAACGTCTACGGACAGCTGGGCAGCATCAGCAACCGCAGCGTCCTGGGCACCGACAGCGCCACCATCCGCCGCGAACGCGGCGTGAAACACACCCGCGACGGCCTGAGCAGCACCGAACTGCTGCGCCTCGCATACCTCGACGCCGCCACCGCCCGCGCCATCCAGGAACGCGGCGCGCACGGCAACGCCGCCATCCTGCGGCTGCACGAGCACCTCGCGCGGCACGAACGGCAGGGCTGGAGCAGCACCCGGCCCCCGCAGGCCGGATAGCCCCCCCGCACGGACGGAGTGCGGCGCTCCCACCCGCTGCCCTCATCCGCGCCCGCTAGAATCCTGCTCGTGCCGCCCCTCCTCATCCGGCTCGTTCTCGCCGAGGTCACACGCTGGTACGCGGCGGGCGTCGCGCTGTTCCTGACGCTCCAGATGGTCGACGTCCTGAGCAGCACCGTCAGCAAACTCCTGACCTACCACCCCCCGCTCCTCAAGGGCCTGAGCGCCCTGCTGGCCATCACGCCCACCATCCTGAACCGCGCGCTGGTGCTGGCCGTCCCGTTCGCGATCCTGCTGGCCTTCTCACGCATGCAGCGCGACAGCGAACTCAAGGCCATCAGCGCCGGCGGCGTCCCCCCGCTGCGGCTGGTCTGGCCGCTGGCCCTGCCGTTCCTCGGGGTGGCCGCCCTGGCCTTCGTGAACGCCGACCGGCTGGTCCCCGCCGGCCTGGCCGCCTGGGACCGCGCGTGGTACAGCATCTACGACATTCCCCCGCCGCCGCCCCGGCAGGAGCGTTACACCTACGCCCCGCCCGGCGCGCTGTACTACGCCGGCCGGGTCGTCAGCGAGTCGGGCGGCAGCGCCGCGCAGCTGCAGGGCGTGATGGTGCAGCGCGGCCAGGAAACCCTGACCGCCTCGCTGGGCAGCTGGGACACCCGGAAACGCACCTGGACGCTCACCACCCCCTGGATCACCCGCCCCGGCCAGCCGCCCCGCCAGAGCACGGGGTCCGTGACCGTCCCGCAGAACGACACCCTGCGCCCCCCGCCCGGCAACGCCGAGCAGGCCCCCACCGCCGACCTGCGCGCCCGCGCCGCCGACCCCGCCCTGCTGCCCGCCGACCGCCGCGCCGCCGCGTTCCAGCTGGCCCGCCGCGTGGCCGACCCGCTGACCGCCGTGGTGTTCGCGCTGGCCGCCGGGGCGCTGGGCCTGCTGCTGCGTAACCGCGCCGCCGCGTTCGCCGCCGTGCTGCTGTTCATCGTGACCTTCTACGTCCTGTGGAGCACCGTGCCGGGCCTCGCGACGGCCGGGGCGCTGAACCCCGCGCTGGCCGCGTGGCTGCCGAACCTCGCGTTCACGCTGCTGGCCGCCGCGCTCGCCTGGAGGCTCCGGTGAGGGGCCTGCCCACCTTCGAACGCTACGTCCTGAACGAGATCCTGCCGTTCCTGTTCGGGGCGCTGGCCGCTGTGATCAGCCTGCTGGTCGTCGGCAGCCTGGAGAAAGTCATCGCGCCGCTGCTCGCCAAGGGCGCCAACCCCGTCCTGGTCGCCCGCGTGCTGGCCCTGAACGTCCCGGAAGCCGCCGCGCAGGCCCTGCCCATCGCGCTGATGTTCGCCACGCTGCTGGGCCTCTCACGCCTGGCCGCCGACAGCGAACTGAAAAGCGCGCTGGCCGCCGGAATTCCCGCCACGCGCCTGTTCCGCCCGGTCCTGGCCCTGGGGCTGGCGGTGACCGTCCTGGCCTTCGCGCTCGGCGAGGGCCTCGTGCCGCGCGCCCGCACCGAGGCCCGCCAGGTGCAGCAGCAGATCGTGCTGGACAACCCCCGCGTGCTGGGCCTGAACGCCGCCGGGCAGAACGCCGTGCTCCGCGACGCGCTGGGCCGCGCCATCAGCATCGGGCAGATCCTGCCCGGCGGGGAACTGCGCGACCTGCGGGTCGTGACCATGCAGCCCGGCCTGCCGCCCCGCGAGGTCATCACCGCCGCCAGCGGCCGCCTGCGCCCCGGCAGCAACGTCCTCGAACTGCGGAGCGGGCAGCGCGTCACGTACCAGGACGCCCGGCCCGTCACGGTCCTGACCTTCCAGAGCGGCACCCTGCCCCTCCAGGACACCGGCACGGAACTCGGCGCCGAGGGAAACGGCGACCTGAACCCCATCTACGAACCGCTGCCCACCCTGATCGCCCGCACGAACACCTACCGCGCGCAGCACGTCAACTCCCCGGCCGACTTCACCGCCCTGCACCGCAAGTTCGCCGGGCCGCTGGCCGCGCTGGCCCTGGCGTTCTTCGCGGTGGCGCTGGCCGTGTTCAGCTTCCGCAGCGGCCGTGACCTGGGCATGGTCTGGGCGCTGCTGCTGACGTTCGCGTACTACGCGACCTTCAGCGTGTTCCGCATCATGGGCGAGAACGGCGCGCTGCCCGGCGCGGTCGCCGCGTACGCCCCGGACCTGATCGCCGTCGCGGCCGGCGGGGCTCTGCTGTGGCTCACCGCCCGGCGATAGACGGGACGCGGGAGGCGGGAATCCGGTAGGGTGCAGCATGTCCACAACCAGACGTACGGCCCTGACCTGGGCGGCCCTGGCCACCGCCGGCGCCGCCCTGATCGCCCGGCAGGCCACCCGCCCCGCCCCGACCGACACCGAGACGCTGGACGCCACCCGCACCCTGCTGCGCGCCGCGCTGCCCAGCGTGCGCCCCTTCGACGTGCAGCTCTGGAACGGCGAGGTGATCGCGGCCACCCGGCCCAGCCGCGCCCGCCTGATCCTGAACAGCCCGGAAACGCTGGGCCGCCTGCTGAAACTCCCGCTGGACATGGCGCTCGGCGAGGCGTACCTGCGCGGCGACTTCGAGATCGAGGGAAACATCGGGGACATCGCCGCCATCGCCGAGACCTTCGACGCGACCCTGAACCCCGCCGACGCGCCCGCCCTGCTGCGCGCCGCCGCCACCCTGCGCCGCCGCGCCGGGGCCACCCCGCCCATCGCCGTGACCGCCAGCCTGGAAGGCCCGCAGCACTCCCGCGAGAGGGACCAGCAGGCCATCTCGTACCACTACGACGTCAGCAACGACTTCTACAGACTGTGGCTGGACCGGCGCATGGTGTACTCCTGCGCCTACTTCAGGGGCGGCACCGAGACGCTGGACGAGGCGCAGGAAGCGAAACTGGACCTGATCTGCCGCAAACTGCGCCTGAAGGAAGGCGAGCACCTGCTGGACATCGGCAGCGGCTGGGGCGGCCTCGCCATTCACGCCGCGCAGCGCTACGGAGCGCGCGTGCTGGGCGTCACGCTCAGCGAGGCGCAACTGCACGAGGCCCGCGCCCGCGCCGACGCCGCCGGGGTCGCCGACCGCGTCACCTTCGAACTGCGCGACTACCGCGACGTGCTCGCCCACGCGCCCGAAGGGGGCTTCGACAAGATCGCGTCGGTCGGCATGGCCGAACACGTGGGCCGCAAGAACATGCCCACCTACTTCCGCGCCGCGTATACGGCCCTGAAACCCGGCGGCCTGATGATGAACCACGCCATCAGCGACGGCATCCCCCAGGCCCGCGTGCCCCTGTGGCTGCAGAGCGGCAACTTCGCCCGGAAGTACGTGTTCCCCGACGGCGAACTGCTGCCCATCTGGGAAACCGTGAAACACGCCACCGAGGCGCAGTTCGAGGTCCGCGACATAGAGAACCTCCGCGAACACTACGCCCTCACCCTCACCCACTGGGCCGCGAACCTCGAAACGCACCACGCAGAAGCCCGCGCCGCCCTCGGCGAGCAACGCCACCGCCTGTGGCGCCTCTACCTGGGCGCCACCTCCCACTACTTCGAGAAAGGCCACCTGGGCCTCTACCAGACCCTCCTGGCGAAACCCGACGAGCAACGCAGAGCCCACGTACCCCTCAGCCGCGCGGACCTCTATAGGGGGGAGATGGTCGATGGTTGAAAGTTGATGGACAGGGCCTTTCCATCACCCATCAACCTTCACCCATCAACCTTCCCCTGCGTTGCCTGGATGGCGGTCAGGGCGATGGTGTACACGATGTCGTCCACGAGCGCGCCGCGACTCAGGTCGTTCACGGGTTTGCGCAGGCCCTGGAGCATCGGGCCGACCGCGATGACGCCGGCGGCGCGCTGCACGGCCTTGTAGGTGGTGTTGCCGGTGTTCAGGTCCGGGAAGATGAACACGGTGGCGCGGCCCGCGACGGGACTGCCGGGGGCCTTGGCCTGCCCGACGGACAGGACGCTGGCGGCGTCGTACTGCATGGGGCCGTCGACCAGCAGGTCCGGGCGGCGCTCGCGAACGAGGGCGGTGGCGGCCTTGACCTTCTCGACGTCCTGGCCGCTGCCGGACTCGCCGGTCGAGTAGGACAGCATGGCGATCCTGGGCGTGATGCCGAAGGCGTGGGCGCTGTCGGCACTCTGAATGGCGATGTCCGCGAGTTCCTCGGCGTTCGGGTTAGGGTTGATGGCCGCGTCGCCGTACACGAGGACCTGTTCGGGCATCAGCATGAAGAACACCGAGCTGACCAGCCGCGAGCCGGGCGCGGTCTTGATGAGTTGCAGGGCGGGCCGCACGGTATTCGCGGTCGTGTGGACCGCGCCGGACACCAGCCCGTCCACCTCGCCCAGCGCGAGCATCATGGTGCCCAGCACCACCGTGTCCTCCAGTTGCGCTTCGGCCTGCGGGGCGGTCAGGCCCTTGCTGCGGCGCAGTTCCACCATGGGCTCGACGTACCGCGCGCGGATGGAATCCGGGTGCAGGATCTCCAGACCGTCGGGCAGCGTCAGGCCCTGCCCCTCCGCGACCTGCCGCACGCGTTCCGGGTCGGCCAGCAGCACGCAGCGCGCGATGCCCTTCTCCGTGCAGCGGATGGCGGCCTTCACGGTGCGCGGCTCGTCCCCCTCGGGCAGCACGATGCGCTTGGCGGCGGCGCGGGCCTTCTGGATCAGTTCGTACCGGAAGGCGCTGGGCGGCAGGCGGCGGTCCCCGGCGACCTCCGGCACGCGCAGCCGCGCACCCAGCGGCCCCGTGTCCAGCCGGTCGGCAATGAAGTCCAGCATGCGCTCCATGCGCTGCGTGTCGTCGTGCGGGACGCGTGAATCCAGCCTGGAGAGGCGCGAGGCCGTCTCGAACGAGTTGGTGTTCACGCGCAGCACGGGCAGGGTGCTGCCCAGCGCCGCGCGGCACAGCCGCTCGATGCTGTCCTCCGGGGCGCTGCCGGACGTGAACATCAGCCCCGCCAGGGGCACGCCGCTCAGGTGCGACAGGGCCGCCGCCATGATCACGTCCTCCCGGTCGCCGGGCGTGACGACCAGCGCGCCCGGCACGAACAGGTGCGCCATCTTCGGCACGGTGCGCGCCGTGACGACCGTACTCGTCACGCGGCGCAGGCCCGCCTCACCCTCGTTCACGATCTCCGCGCCCAGGTGCCGGGCCACGTCCAGCGTGCGCGGCGCGTTCAGGCCGCCCGACTGCGACACCACGCCCAGCAACGGCAGCGTGCCCCCGTTCAGGACGCGGCTGCGGGCCCGCAGTTCCGCCATCAGCGTCCCGAAATCCAGCCCCGGCGGCGCGAAGTTCAGCACGTACCCGCTGAGGCCCGAGCCGTCGCTGCGGCGGTACGCCTGCGCCGAGATCTCCAGCTCATCGGCCAGTTCCGCCGCGCCCACCCCCGCCAGACTGGACACCAGCACCGTGTCCGCCTCCAGGTTCCGCGCGAGGCTGGCGTTCAGCGCCCCGGCGTACACGTTCCGTTCGTTCAGGGCGAGACCCTCCACGATCAGTACGTCCGCGCCGCCCCCCGTGACCTGCCGGGCCAGGGTGACGACCTCCTCCATCAGGTCCTCCTCGGCCCCCAGGCTCAACTGCTCCTCGGCGTGCGTCAGGGTGATCGGGTCGGGCGTGGGCAGGTGCGCCAGCGTCCGCGCGAAATGCACGCTGTCGTCCGTGCGGGCCTCATGCGTCTGCGCGATGGGTTTCAGGAACGCCACCTTCAACCCCTGGCGTTCCAGCGCGCGGGTCAGGCCCAGCGCCGTGCTGCTCAGGCCCACGCCGTTGCGGGTCGGTGCGACGAACAGGGTTTTCATGCCTGGGCTCCCTTCAGCCCGGCCAGCAGGTCCTGCGTCTGCCGGGCGATCATCAGTTCCTCGTTCGTGTTCACCACCAGTGCCGGCAGCGTCCCCTCCGGACTGATCCGCCCGGACTCGCCCCGCACCGCCCGCGCGTTCAGCGCCGGGTCCACCGCCGCGCCCAGCACGCCCAGCCGCGCCAGGACCGCGCCGCGCACCGCCGCGCTGTTCTCCCCGATGCCGCCCGTGAACACCAGCGCGTCCACCCGGCCCAGCGCGACCGCCATGCCCGCCATCTGCTTCGCGAGGCGGTACACGAACGCCTCGACCGCCAGCCGCGCACCCGCATGCCCGCGCGCCGCCGCTTCCTCCAGTTCCCGCATGTCGTTACTCAACCCCGACAGGCCCAGCAACCCGCTCTCACGGTTCAGGGCGGCCGTCACCTCCGACAGGCCCAGGCCCGCCTGCCGCGCAATGAAATCATGCAGGCCCGGATCCACGTCCCCGCTGCGCGTACCCATGACCAGCCCCTCCAGCGGCGTCAGGCCCATGCTGGTGTCCACGCTGCGCCCCCCCGCCACCGCGCACACGCTACACCCGTTCCCCAGGTGCGCCGTGACCAGCGTCAACTCCGCCAGCGGGCGGCCCAGCTCCCGCGCGGCCTCCGCCGCTACGAACGCGTGACTGGTCCCATGGAACCCGTAGCGCCGCACGCCATGCTGCCGGTACCACGCCTCCGGCACCGCGTACCGGAACGCGACCTCCGGCATGCTCTGATGAAACGCCGTGTCGAACACCGCCACCTGCGGCAGGTGCGGGAACGCCGCGCGCGCCGCCTCGATCCCTGCGATGTTCGCCGGGTTGTGCAGCGGCGCCAGCGGCACACACGCCCGCACGGCGTCCAGCACCTCCGGCGTGATCAGCGCCGGCTCACTGAAGCGCTCGCCGCCATGCACCACCCGGTGCCCCACCGCGCCCACGTCCCCGCGCACGCCCAGCTCATCGAGCGCACCCGCGATCACCGCGAACGCCTCCGCGTACGTCCCGCCCGGCAGCGCCACCGACCGCCGCCCCCCCGGCAGGTCCAGCCGCGCCGACGCGTCCCCCGACCCCAGCCGCTCGGCCAGACCCGACAGGCCCACCGCCCCACTCCGAACGTCCAGCAGCGCAAACTTCACGCTGCTCGACCCGCAATTCAGCACCAGAGTCCACATGCGCCCATTCTGACAGCGCCCACCAGGGCACACGGCCCTGTCACAACGAACGGTGCAGCCCCTGTCTGGGAGGTGTCATACGGACTCGGATTGAATGGCTTGCAAAGCCGTTCAATCCGAGCGAAGCGAGGAGGAGCTGGGCGGGTTCCGGACGTGGAGGTAGCAACCCGGTGAAGTTCCGGATTGTCAGCGAAACAGACGGAATCCGTATCACCCGTGTTATGCGGCCAGCAGTCGCATTCAGTCCGCTGCTGCCTCGCCACGCAGGTACGACACGATCCCCTCCAGGTCGCCTGCCGTCAGGTTCTCCATCAGCCAGTCAGCACCGACCGACTCGCCCTGTGTCCGTGCATTCAGCAGTGCCGACAGCACACCCAGCAGGGCGTCCATGGCCGCGTCGTCAGTGGTCGCGTCGGCCCCGGCTCCGGCCAGACGTCTCTCTTCGGCCAGCGAGAGTGGCAGGGAAGAGAAACTTACTCCGCTGATCTCGAACGGAGGTCGCTTGACGGCCTGACGGCCAAACTGCATGGGTTCTGTCATCTGTTCTCCTTCGCGTCGGGAAGACCCCTCACCGGGGACTGACGCTGATCACGCCGCTGCGGTTTCTTGATCGAATGATCGAACCACGGCGCGGTCTTCGGGTTGAAATCGAAATTGAACCACTCCGTGATCTCGATCACCTGTCCGTAGAACTCCCGGAACACCCGGTCAAAGATAGGCCCGGCGTCCGTCCCGCTCGACACCAGAATCGCCACGCTGGTCTCGTTCGCCCCGGAGTTCTCCGGATTGTCGGTCTGAATGACAAAGTTGCGGAGTCTGGGAAACCAGCGCTGCAAGCCCAGATGCAGGCGGTACAGCCGGAGCTGCTGCTCCTCGCTTCCCGACATGTAAGGCTGAAAATCACCGTTGGTGTAAGCAACGCGGGCGTAGTAAGCCCACTGTTCCTGCATGACAGAACAGACGGCTGAACCCGTTTCAAACCATTCTTCTCGGTAGGTTCCCTTGAGGTGTCTGGTGCCTTTTGGAGCCGCAGGGCTGTCAAACCAACGCCACAGTGACCCGGCAACTGAGTTCCCCGCGTTCCTGTCGCCGAAGAAAAGATCGAAGGACCGTCCCATGGCAATTCGGTTACTGCCCTCTCTGAGCAGTTTCGCGCTGTTGAACGCTCCCCAGATGCACTCCAGCTGGTTGTACTGTTCGTGGAACAGCGCGAACGCGTCTCCGTAGTACTCCTGCGCCTGCTCGTCGATATCCCAGCGGAACAGGGTGTGCTGTGCGCAGTGGGCTGCCCAGCCCTCGTACATGGCCAGTTCGCTGGCCCGCTGCGCCTCGGTGAAGGGATCGCGGAACCGCAGGTGCAGCCAGTCGCCAGTCGGGTCGTCCAGCCACTCTCCGGTGACACCGTCGTACTCGAACACAATGCGTTCTTCGCCCTGCTCGACCACCCGCGTTCCCCACTGCGGGTCGTGCAGGAAGGCCAGCACCGCCGCCCGGGGCGACGGGTACGCGACGCGCGGCCTGTCACGTGCCCGCTCCGGTCTGGTGAGCAGGAGTTTCAGGGTGCTCAGCAGACTCACGGGACCGCCCTTTCATCCGGCGTCTGGGGGGCCTGATCGGGAGGTTCGTATGTCAGTTCGTTCGTATCTGTGATGCTGGTGTACCCACCAAGCGCGGCGGCTGTCTTCACGGTCTTGTCGAACGGTGTCAGCATCATCAGGGAACCGCCCTGCGCCTCTGAAGTCAGCCCAGTTCCGGCAGAGACGGCGTTCTTCAGCAGGTTGTTGCTGACTTCCCGTGAACCCTCCCGCAGGTGCTGGGCATTCGGGTAGGTTGCCTGTTTGTCCTTCTTGTAGGCTTTGGCTGCACCTGTCAGGTACGTTTTGAAGACTTCCTCACTCATCCAGCCTCCAGCGACCGCCCCGGCACCAGCCACGCCCCCCGCATTCCCCAGCGTGCTCAGGCGCCCCCAGGCGTCCCCGACCATCTGCTGCGCGCCGGTCCAGTAGGCGCGTGGAAGCTGCGCCAGAATGCCCCGGCTGGGGTCCATGCCTGTCCGCGCCGCCTGGTTTTCTGCTGCGTACGCGTCGCTGGCCCGCTTGAGAAAGTCGGGCCGGACCGTTCGCGCGGCGCGGTCGCGGACCATATCCTGTGTCACCTGCGTTCGGGCCTGACGTCGTGCCGCCCTTCTGGACAGCGTGGAACCTGCCGCCCGGGCCTCCAGTCGCAGCACCCGGATGCGTTCCCTGACCAGCCCCGAACGGGCCACTGCCATTTCCTGCTTCCAACCGGCCGCCAGCGACGGCGTACGGGCGACCAAGCCTTCCATCTTCCCGGCCGTGCGCAACACGCCACCATGGCCGGCCGTGCCCAGCCACGTATCCCGCACCTCTCCACCAATGACCCTGGCCTCGCTGGAAACGTAATTGCGCATGGCGGACAGATTGCGCTCTGCAGTGCTAAAGAGGCTAGTAGAGACAGAGGCAGTCTGGTTAATCGGCAATCCAAGGCTGTGAAGATTCGTGCGAACACGCATTTCATGGTCCGTGAGGGCTCGTCTCGCATTCCTCCATCCACGCCTGGCTGCATTGCGGGCCTGCATCCCCGCGACAGCCACGCGGTCCCTGGCGTTACCCGTGACCTGCCGGGCAGCGCGGATCGCGTTGTTGATGCCCGGCCTGCCCGTCACGCTTGCCACGCGGGTGCGCACGGCGTCCGATACTCCTTTGACGACGACTCCACCCTGCCGGGCGCCGCTTGACACCAGCCCTGCCAGCCCACGAACGCCCGCGCTGAAAGCAGTGTCGGCTGCTCTGAATGCCTGCCCCGGCAGACTGCTGCCGACGTGCGTTCCCACTGCGCTCAGAACGGGTTGCGCGCCCGACTTGAGGGTGTTCCAGCGCGTGGTGGCTGCTGTGCGGGCGTTGCGTGCCATGGTCCCGGCGGAGGTGCGGGCCGCCGCCGCAACTCCCTGCACGTACGTGCTGCCGGGAAGTCGGGCCGCCGCTTTGCCCAGTCCGGCCAGCACCGGGCGGCCCGCCGCGCGTGCCACGCCGCCCACCAGTTTGGCGGCGGGACCCACCGCCACGCCCAGTACGCCGTCCGTGATCAGGCTCTTGGCATTGATGTCATGACTCCACTGTTTTCCTGTCAGCAGGTTTTCGACCACGGTGCCGGCAGCGCCGCCCAGTGCGCCGGAGGCGAACAGAGCTCCGACCAGCACAGGGCCGGCCAGACCGCCGGTCGCCGCTGTGAGTGCGGCGGCCCCGGCGATGACGGCGCCCCCGACGACAATGGCCGCGCCGACCTTGGCAATCTGCACGCCGGAGGTTTTCAGGAAATGAACGGCCTTCTTGAATCTGGGACTGTTCCTGACTGCATTGACTTTCTCGGTGGCCCAGGCCGAGACGTTCTTCACCCCTTTGACAGTGGTGTTCCAGCCCTGAACGGCGAGGGCCGCTGCCTTTTTTCTGCCCTCGTCGAGCTGACGTGAGGCTCTGGCGACGCTGGCTCTGGCGGCCTTCTCGGCTTTCTGACCCGCTGCCCTGGCGCGCTGGATGAGCTGCTGCTGTCTGGCTTTGGCCTTTGCCAGGGCGGCGGCCGCTTTGGCCTTGTATTCATCCCTGGCGGCGCTGGCCCTGGCGGGCAACGCCTTGACGGTTGTCTGAACACGCTGCCCGAATCGTGTCAGGCCCGCTGCTGTCTTCTGAAAGGAGCGGTTGGCCAGGTTCGTCACTTTCTGAACGGCTTTCGCAGCGGTGTGTCGAAGCTGGTTGGTTTGAGCGGCGAGGTGCGTTCCCAGGACTTTTCTCTGCCGGTTCGCTTGTTGAGCGGCGTGGCTGACCCTGGTGAGGGTCCTGCCTGCATACTGCCTGACCGTCTGTCCTGCCCTGTCCACCTTCCGGCGCAGCCTGGATGTCAAGGTGCCAATCCGGGTGCTGGTCTTGCGGGTAGTGACCTGGACCTTTTTGGTCGCTGCCGCTGCCGCTTTCCTGACTTTGTCCGTCGCCCGCTGCACACTCTGATGGGCCTGTTTCTTGACGTTCCCGACGACCCCGGCAATCCTATTGCCTGCGCTGCCCGCCAGCTTTTCAAGATCGCCAAGTCCCCAGCGTTGCACGGCCCTCCCCGAAGAGACGACTGCCTGTCCCGGTTTAGAGCGGACTTCACGAATGCCCGCGCCTGTTGTGATGGGCTGGCTTGCGAGTCTCGCGCCCATACTTCGCGCCTCGGCTTCCAGTCCGGCGTCCGGGTCGATGCCCGTCCCCACGCGCCCCTGGCTCTGCTGCACCGTGTGCGTCACCTCGTGCGCCAGCAGCTCCAGCCCGCTCTGCGTGTTCGGGTTGAACTGCCCCGCCTGGAAGAAGATGTCGGTGCCCGTGGTGAAGGCGGTGGCATTCACGCCCTTCGCCAGTTTGTCTGCTTCCGCGTCGTCGTGGATGCGCACCCGGCTCAGGTCGTGGTTCAGGCCCTGTTCCAGGTGCCGCTGGATGGCCTCCGGGAGCGGGTTCCCCGCGCCTCTTCTGGCCTGAATCCGTTGCAGGACCGGCTGGGTCGCCTCGGCGTCCAGCTCGGCCAGTTGCCGTTGCAGGGTCTGGAGGGTGCCGAAGTTCAGCGCCGCCTGTTCCTGCGCCCGTTGGCGTCGCAGCGCCTCATCGGCGGCGCGTTGCAGGGGCAGGCGTTCGGATGGAGGCACCATGCCCAGCACCACGCGGGACACCGGGGCGCTCAGCGCGTGGCGTTGCAGCGTGGCGAGGTGCTCGCCATAGGCGGCGTAGCGGGCGGCGGGGTCACCCCGGTCCATCCGGAAACCCTGACCCAGCGACTGGGCAACCTGCCGCTGGAGGGTCTGGAACTCTCCGAAGGCGCGGGTGTCCAGCCGCTGCCCCTCAACGCCCCCGGCACGGTGGCGCATGACCGTGACCCAGTCGGCGGGCGTGACAGGCTTCACCGGGACGGGCAGCTGCGCTGAGGGCTGCGCGGGCGCGGCCTTGTCCAGCGTGGCGATCTGGCGTTGCAGGCTGGCGCGTTCGCCGGTCAGGCGGTCCTGTTCCTGCCGGTCGAGGCTGGCGGCCCGCAGCACGGGCGCGGCGGCCTGTCGCTGGGCAGGCTGTGGCCGGGCCGTGAAGCGTTGCAGCGTGCGCCGCTGCGCTTCCAGGTGTGCCGGGGCGGGCGGGTCCGGTAATTGAAGTGCCGGTTGAACGGGCAGGGTGACCTTGCGTCTGCTCTGCTGGAACCGTTCCGTCATGACCGCCAGTGTACTGCTGGTCTGACCTGCCGTTCAGAAGATTTGCGTCTTCAGCGCCGGCGGGTCACGCGCCGCACGTCGGGCGTGCCGTCCAGGTGTTCGAGCAGCAGGATGGGCGCGGCGGGGTAGTCGGCGTACAGCCCTTCGCCCCACTCGATGACGCTCAGGCGGCTGCCCTCGATCAGGTCTTCGAGGTCCATCTCGTACAGTTCGTTCACGTCGCGCACGCGGTACGCGTCGACGTGCAGGACCTGCCCGGCCGGGGTGGGGTAGGCGTTCATGAGGGCGTAGGTGGGGCTGGTGACGGTGTCGGTGAAGCCCAGTGCGGCGACCAGTCCCTGCGTGAGGCTGGTCTTCCCGGCGCCCAGTTCGCCTTCCAGGAACAGGACGCTGCCGGGCGGCAGGGCGGCGGCCAGCCGGGCTCCGAACCGCTGCTGTTCGCTCAGGCCGCGCAGCAGCAGGACGTCACCCGGTTCGGGAAGCAGGGGTTCGGCGGTCATGCTGCCCAGTATGCCGGGCGACCGGTGGGGGAGGGGGTCAGCCCTCGCCGGTGTCCAGCCAGGGACCGACCCGTTCGTCCAGCGCGGTCCAGGTGACCGCGCGGCCCAGTCGCCACTCGCCGGGCGCGCTGCTGCGGGCGGACCAGACGTGGGTGGCGTCGTTCATGTCCAGGCGTTGCAGGCCCAGCGCGCTCGCCTGGGTGAGCAGGGTCAGCATGCCCTGCGCGGCCGGGTCACGCGGGCCCCGTTCGAACTGCCCGTTCCGGAACAGCCACGTCTCGACCGGTTCGCTCTGCGGCGTGGCGACTGGCGGCAGCGTGAAGGACGCCGTGAACGGGGCCGGGTCGTTCGGGGCGTCCGGGGCGGGACTGGGGGCCGGGGGGGCGGGCGGCGCGCCGATGGAGGACAGCAGCGTGTCGAACAGCGCCGAGGCACTCACGGCCGGGGCGGGGGCCGGGGCAGGGGTCACGGGCGGCGGGGTGGCCGGCAGTGTTCCCAGCGCCACGAAGGGATCCGGGGCCGGGGTGGGCGCGGCGGCCATCAGGCTGGTGTCGGTCGCCTCCTCGAAATCGAACACGTCCAGCAGGCCGCTCAGGGCGTCCTGGCCGAAGGTGGCGGTGACCTCCTGCGCGGCGCGGTACTCGGCGTGCGCCTCGGCCAGCAGCGCCTCGGCGTCGTGCAGCGTCTGCTCGTAGCGTTCGCGGGCCTGGGCGCTCATGCGGCCCAGGCGGCGCTGGGCGCGCAGCGTGTCGGCCAGCCGCCCGAGTTTCTGGGTGGTCTCGCCGGCGAGACTGCGGACCGTGTCGTACTCCCGCACGACCCGGTCGGCGCGCGCGTCGAAGTCCTCGCGTTCCTGCGCGGCGGCGCCCATGCGGCGCTCCAGCAGACTCCACAGCGCCGCGACGTCCGGCTCCTGTCCCTGCGCGAGGTCCGCGCGGGCCTGCGCGAGCAGCGGCGCGAGCTCCGCGCTGGCACCCACCACGTTCCGGGCCGAGCGCTCGATGTCCAGAAGTTCACGCTGCGTCGCCAGTTGCGACTGCGCGTTCACGCCCGCCTGCAGGGATTCCTGCATGGCGCTCAGTTCCTGCAGTTCGTCCGTGGCGAGGCTGCCCATGTCCAGCAGGTGCCGCGCGGAATCCAGCGCGATCCGCATGTCCGCGCCACTGATCGCGCCGGCCAGCGCCGCTTCCAGGCGGGCGAGGTGGGCACGCTGCTCGCCCAGCACCGTTTCCCGCTCGAACTTCAGCTGCTCGCGCCAGTTCTCGACCGTGTCGGCCGTCAGCTGGTTGCCGTGCTGCAGGCCGCGCAGCGCGTCGTGCTGCGCCCGCAGGTCCGGGCGGGCCTGCAGCAGCGCCGCGAACTCGCGTTCCAGCGTGCCGAGCTGCTGCGCGGCGTGCGCCTGCTCGAGCGCCAGCACGCGCGCCTGCGCTTCCGGGTCGAGGATCGTGGCGGACGTGGGAATCTCGGCGGTGTCCACGTTCTGCACGGCCTGCACCACCGACGATTCCAGCAGTTTGCGCAGGTTGAAGGTGATGTTGCGGGCCCGCTCGACCTCGCCGGGCAGCAGCGTGCCCTGCGACTGCGCCTCGTCGATCTGCGTGATCAGGGTCTCCAGGCGGCGGACTTCCTTGCCGCCCATGCCCTGCACGCGCGCGAAGGTGGCGCGCAGCTCGGCGAGGTCCTGTCCCTGCTCGATCAGTCCTTCCTGCAGGCGGCGGTCCATCACCTCGATCAGGTTCTGGCCCTCGAGGACCAGGGCGCTGATGTCGCGCCCCTCCTTCTCCTCCTGTTTGGCGACGGTCAGCACGCCGCGCAGCCGCTGCGTTTCCGGCCAGTCGAAGTACAGCGTGAAGCGCCGCGCGCCCTCTTCCAGGCCGACCAGGGAACTGACGACCGGTGAGGGCATCTGCCGCTCCTGGGTGGTCTTCATCAGTTCGTTCAGGACCTCGGACACGCGCTTTTTCGCCAGTGGCGCCGGGACGCTCAGCTGCAGGCGCTTGAACACCTCGCGCTTGAGGATGTCCTCCAGCGCGGCCGGGTCCAGGGTGTCGAGGGTGCTGCCGCGTGCCTGCGCGGCGTCCTGCAGGATGCGTTCCAGTGCGCGTGGGGAGACCAGGTCGCCCAGCATCTGCACCGGGAGGCGTTGAAGGCTCACGCTGGCCATCAGACGTCCTCATCCCAGTCGATGCTGGTGTGCTGCGTGGCGTTCTGCACGCTGGGTTTGGCGTTGCCCAGCAGCCCGAACTGCTCGCACAGTCCCCGGAACCCGAAGGCACTCAGGCCGATGGCCGCCGCGCCCAGCAGCGCCCAGACCGGCAGGGCGTACGCGCCCTGGGTCAGGGTCAGGTTCGTCAGGTTGCGCAGCGGGGCCGCGCCGAGCAGGTCCCCGAAGGCGCCCAGCAGCCCGAACAGGCCTTCCAGGAACAGCGGCAGCATCAGCAGGGCCAGCCCGCCCATGATGGCGCGCCAGTACACGTTCCGCCCGCCGAACGCGAGGTTCAGCAGGTACAGCGGCGCGACCGTCAGGCCCGCCAGCAGCGCGAACACCAGCACGCGCAGCCACCCGCTGAACCAGCGGGATACGCCCAGCGAAGTGCTGTCCAGGGCACTGACCGGCCGGCCCGCCGCGGCGTTCTCCAGGTTCGCCAGGCCACCGATCAGGGCCTGCACGTCACTGGGGCGCAGCGCCCCGCGACCCTGGGCGCCCGCCACGGCCGACGTCAGCGCGTCGAAGCCCGCCGCGGTCCGCAGTTCCGTCGGCACGCGCGTCAGCGCGGTTCCCGCCTCGACCAGCGCCGCGCGGGCCGAGGCGCCGTCCGCGTGACCGCTCGCGGCCAGCGCGCGACCCAGCGCCGCGTACGTCGCCGCCACCCCGTCCGCCGAGGCGGGCGTCTGGACTGCGGGCGTCTGGGCAGCCGGGGGCTGCGTGGCAGGCGTCTGTGTGGCGGGCGTCTGGGCCGGCGGGGTCTGGGCCGGCTGCGTGGCGGGCGTCTGTGCAGCTGGTGTCTGGGTGGCTGGCGTCTGGGTGGCGGGGCGGCTGCCTGCCACGGCCGGCGGCGTGGCCAGCGCCGCCGCGAACGCCGCGGTGCCCTGCCGCAGCGTCGTCAGCGAGGCGGCCAGCGCCGCCGTGTCCCCACCCGTGAGCTGCCGCAGCGCGTCCCCGAACTGCGAGACCTTCAACGGGCCGGCCCCGGCGGCGTCCTGCACCACCGTGAACCAGCCGGTCGCCCGCGCCAGGTTCACGTACGACGCGGTGTTCTGCAGCGGACGGGCCGCCAGCAGGCTCGCGTTCACCTTCTGCACCGCCGAGCGCTGCAGCCGCCACGCGGCGCGTTCCAGCTGCCCGGCCTTCACGTCCTGGGTCAGGGCCGCCGCCGCGTCGCCGCTCAGGCCGAACTCGCGCGCCAGGACCCGCACCTGCGCCGCGCCGTTCTGCGGCGCGGACGCCAGCAGCGCCAGCGTCTGGTCGTACAGCGCCTTGCGCATCAGGCCGCGCGCCAGCAGCACCTGCGCTTCCAGTTCAGCCGGCGTGCGGCCCAGGGCCGCGCGGGAACTGCCCAGCGCGTCCTTCAGGCCGGTCACGATCTGCCGGTTGCGCAGCGTGGGCGACAGGGCGTCCAGCGCCGTCTGCGCCGCGTCCAGCCGCGCCAGCGCCGCCTGCGCCGACGACGCCCGCGCCGTCACCGCGCCGTCCAGGTTCTGCGCCAGGGCGTTGTACGCCGCGAGGTCCTGCGCGCCCGCCCCGCCCAGCCCCAGCGCCGCGAGGGCCAGCAGCGTCATGGGCGCGCGCACGCGGCCCGTCCGGTCATCCTGAATGGACAGCCTCACGCCGCCACCCGCAGTTGCTGAAGTTCCACAAGAAGTCTCCCCACGTTCGCTTGAGAATTGGCGATCACTGCCACGCAGTACCCACCCAGCGGGCACATGCACACCGTCTGCCCGCCCAGGTCCGCCGACAGCAGCCGCAGCGAGCGCCGCTGGAACAGCATCGCGCTCGCCGCCACCACGCTGCCCAGTCCGGCCGGGTCCCGCACGGACCGCGACCGCAGCACCTCACCGCTCGCGCGGCACACCATCACGCCCTGCACGCCACTGAGCCGCCCCAGCAGCTGAATCAGGGCGTCCTGATCCAGCGTCGTGGCGAGGTCGTAGGCGCGGCCTGCCAGCGCCGCGCCGTACTCGGGGTCATCGAATTCAAAATCGTCGGCGCTGAGCAGCAGGTCGTTCCAGCCGGTACCCGTCTCGCCCTGGTCGTCCCAGGTGGCCTGCGGTACGTTCTCGGTGAACAGGGTCGGCGCCTTCGGGTATCTGGCTTCCAGCTGTCCGGCCAGGCTCAGCAGTTCGCGCCGCGCCCGCGCCGCCGGCATCACGGTTCCCAGGCGCGACAGCAGCGGACCGGAGATCACCTGTTGCATCTCCTGCGCCGTGACCGTCTCGGCCGCGACATTCTGCTCGCGCAGCACCGCCCGCAGCATGGTCTCGGCAGCCCGTTCAGAAACGACGCCCGACAGGGCGCGGACGGTCATGGTGTACACAGCGTTCGTCATGAAGAACCTCAAGGGAGTATAGGTAGGGCTCGCTTACATTTTTATCTCACGTTTCTGTGCCCTGCGAGCGGGCATTCCCGCCCACGGGCCGCCCTGCTATAATCCCCGCTGCGCGCCGGAACGCGCCCAGCCACCGCCCGCACTCGTAGCTCAGTTGGATAGAGCGGCCCCCTCCTAAGGGGCAGGCCACTGGTTCGAATCCAGTCGAGTGCACCACAGAAGAGCCGGACCCCTCATTGCTGAGCGGGTCCGGCTTCTCGGTGCGGGGCTTACAGGACGCTCTTGACGACCTTGGTGACGTTGGCGACGCTGAAGCCGAACTTCTCGAACAGCACGCTGGCGGGCGCGCTGGCGCCGAAGGTGTCCATGCCGATCACGGCGCCGTCCGTGCCGACCCACTCGTACCAGGGGCCCTTGCTGGCGGCCTCGATGGCGACGCGTTTGACGCCGGGCGTCAGGACGCTGTCGCGGTAGCTGCGGTCCTGCGCGCGGAAGACTTCCATGCAGGGCATGCTGACCACGCGCGCCTGGATGCCCTCGGCGGCCAGGGATTCGGCGGCCTCCAGGGCGAGGCTGACCTCGCTGCCCGAGGCGATCAGGATGACCTGCGCGGCCCCGGCGGCGCCGTCGGCGTCACGCAGCACGTACGCGCCTTTCTTCACGCCGGCGTGGTTGCGGGGCAGGATCGGCAGGTCCTGGCGGGTGAGGGCCAGGGCGGTGGGGCCCTTGTCGTACTCGAGGGCCATCTGCCACGCGGCGGCCGTCTCGTTGGCGTCGGCGGGGCGGATGACGTGGGCGCCGGGCACGGCGCGCAGCATGGCCAGCTGGTCGATGGGCTGGTGGGTGGGGCCGTCCTCACCCAGGCCGATGGAGTCGTGCGTCAGGACGTACGTGACGGGCTGCATCTGGATGGCGCTGAGGCGGAAGGCGGGTTTGAGGTAGTCGGCGAACACCAGGAACGTGCCGACCAGCGGGCGCAGGCCGCCGTAGAGGCTCAGGCCGTTGGCGGCGGCGCTCATGCCGAACTCGCGCACGCCGAACAGGACGTTGCGGCCGCCCATGCTGTCGGCCTGCATCTCGCCGCCGTCCTTGATGGTGGTCTTGGTGCTGCCGGACACGTCGGCGCTGCCGCCCATCAGGCCGGGCACGGCGGCGGCCAGCGCGCCGATGATCTCGCCGCTGGCGTTGCGGGTGGCGACGCCCTTGCCGCCGACCTCGTAGCTGGGCAGCACGTCGCTGAGGTTGGCGGGCAGGTCGCGGGCCAGCAGGGCGTCGACCTCGGCACCCAGGTCGGGGTGCGCGGCGCGGTAGGCGTCCATCAGGGCGTTCCAGTCGGCTTCCAGTTTGGCGCCGCGTTCCGTGGCGTCCATGTGGGCGCGCACCTCGTCGGGCACGGTGAAGGGCGGGTACTCCCAGCCGAGGGCGGCCTTGGTGGCGCTGACGCCGTCGGCGCCGAGGGGTTCGCCGTGGGCCTTGCTGGTCCCGGCGCGGGGGCTGCCGAAGCCGATGACGGTGCGCACCTGGATCAGGGTGGGGCGGTCGCTGGCGTGCGCCTCGCGGATGGCGGCGCGGATGGCGTCGAGGTCGTTGCCGTCCTTGACCTTCAGGACGTTCCAGCCGTACGCCTCGTAGCGCTGGGCGGTGTTCTCGCTTTCGGCCTTGCTGGTGGCGGTGTCCAGCTGGACTTCGTTGTCGTCGTGCAGCCAGATCAGTTTGTTCAGGCGCAGGTGGCCGGCCAGGGCGGCGGCCTCGTGGTTCACGCCTTCTTGCAGGTCGCCGTCACCGAGGATGGCGTAGGTGTGGTTGTCGAAGATGGGGAAGCCGGGGCGGTTGTAGCGCGCGGCGAGGTGCGCCTCGGCCATGGCCATGCCGACGGTCATCGCGGCGCCCTGCCCGAGCGGGCCGGTGGTGGCGTCGAGGCCGGGGGTGTGGAAGAACTCGGGGTGGCCGGGGGTCTTGCTGCCCCACTGGCGGAAGTTCCTGAGTTCCTCGAGGGGCATGTCGTAGCCGGTGAGGTGCAGCAGGCTGTAGATCAGCATGCTGGCGTGCCCGGCGGACAGCACGAAGCGGTCGCGGCCGGCCCATTCGGGGTGTGTGGGGTTGAAGCGCAGGAAGTCCTGCCACACCGCGTACGCCATGGGGGCGGCGCCGAGGGGAGCGCCTGGGTGGCCGCTGTTGGCGGCCTGCACGGCGTCGATGCTCAGGGTGCGGATGGTGTTCACACTCAGCTGGGAGATGTCGCTGGACATGTTGCGTATCCTACCCCGAGAAGAGTATGTGTACTGTGTACACTTATGGAGACACCTTCACACTCCCATAGATAGGCTCCGTGGAGAGGCGACCGGGCAGCGGCCACGGGCGGGAACGTGCTCCCCCACGCGCAGGCAGAAGGAGGCCGCCCGTCGGGGTGACGGGCGGCCTGACTGGGCTCTGTGAGGGTGTGGGGCTGACCGCGCAGGATTCGCCGATGCGGGGGTCGGGAAACGTGATCTGGGGCCGGTATCCGTCCTGGGGTGCAGGCGCACCAACGTCGCCTCCGTTCCGGTAAAGACATAATACGCCAGTGGCGTAAAAAGGTCAAGCCCTTCCGTGAATAGAGTCTGAGTATGCGGACCCGTGTATCTTCACCCGACCTCCATCTCCAGCCGGCCGCGGCCGGCTCCTCGGCCGGACAGGCACGCCGCATATGCACGGACCGCAGGCTCCCCCATCCACCACTAGGCCAGAAGGCTTACCCCCCCGGTTCGCCCCCGGCATGGGACGCCGCGCACCATGGCCGCATGACCCACGCACACCGCACCGACCACCTCCCCACCCTGCGCCCCCTGCGCGCCGCCGACGCCGCAGCCGTCGCCCGCCTCGTGACCGAGGGCGTGCGCGGCCACTGGACCTACGCACCCGAACACTTCCGGGAGGCGCAGCCCGGCACCCGCCCCACCCGCCTCGTCGCCGAGCAGGACGGCGTGGTGATCGCCACCGCACGCCTCGCACCGTTCGGGGAGGGCGTGCCGGACGCCCTGCGCCTGGACGTGGCCGGGGACGCTGCCTGCTTCACGCCGCTGCTGCTGGCGCAGCTGGCCGAAGCGCCGGGCGGGTTCCGGCGCGTGCTGGGCGTCACCCGCGAGGACTTCACGGAGCAGATGACCTTCTTCGCGGCGGCCGGGTTCCGCAACGCCTGGCAGTCCTGGGGCGCGCACCTGGACCTGACCACCTTCGACCCCGCGCTCTTCGAGGCAGCGCAGGAGCGGCTGTTCCTGGCGGGGTACGAACCCGAACGCCTCACCCCGGACGCCCCCGACGCCGACTGGGACGCCCTGCACGCGCTGCACCAGACTGGCGTGCGCGACCAGCCGCGCAACCCCACCACCACGCCCGACCCCCTCACCCGTGACGGGCTGCGCGACGTCATCCGGCGGGAGGAGGCCGCGTTCGTCACGCGCTGGCGCGGGCAGATCGTCGCCCTGACCCGCCTCACCCCACGTGGCACGGAAGTGGACAGCGAGGGAACCGTCACCCACCCGGACCACCGCCGCCGGGGCGTGATGACCGCCCTGAAAGCCCACGCGCTGACCTGGGCGAAAGGGGAGGGGTTCGCGCACGCCGGGACGGGCGGCACGGTCCTGAACCTCCCCATGCTGCGCGTGAACACCCGCCTGGGCTACCGCACGGAACGCATGTGGATCACCTGGGAGAAAGACCTCTGAGCGCAGGCACACGCTGCATATCCCGCCCGGACGCCCTGAAACAGGGGCGTGTCAGGGCGGGTTTTCCGGTGCCTGTGCATAGGCTTGACGGTTCCTGCATTCCGGGGTATTCTGTTCCTATCAATCGAAAGAAACGCCGCCGCCCGCAGAGGCGGATTTTTTATTTGTTCCCGGCGTCCTTTCCGCCGGGTGCAGGCGGGGCGAACTGCGCCGCGCCGCCCGCCGCGTCGAACTCGACCTGAAGGTCGGCCACGGGCTGCTCCGGGCGGCTGGCCGGATCGCCGGGCAGGGTCTTCGCAAAGATCTCCAGCGCGTCCGGGTACCCGTCGCCGTCCGCGTCCCCGTTCGATTCGAGCAGGACTGACAGCGCCTGCGGGAACTTCACGGCGCGGCCCGCCTCCGCCTCGCGGCGGAAGGTCGCCTGGATGGCCTGCCCGAACGGGTTCCAGGGCGCACCGCCCGACCCGCGCACGTGGCAGTACGTGCAGGGCATCACGCGGCGGTCCAGCTGCCACAGCTCGTTCCCATCCGTCAGGTGCAGTTGCGGCGCGGCCTGCAGGCGGTACTTCGGGAGGGCCAGCGCCGCGCCGCCCAGCAGCGCCGCCAGCGCCAGCGTCACCCTGCCTGCGGCCTTCATGCCAGCCAGCCCGGACCCCGGAAGTCGCCGTTCAGGATCTCGCGGGCGTTCAGGCCCAGCCAGCCGCTCAGCGCCTCGGCGTACACGCCCCGGAAATCCTGCCGGTACTTGATGTCCCCGTCCGACAGGTCCTCCAGGTCCGGGCTGCTGCCGTGAATGCCGCCCCTGACACCCTGCCCGAGCGCGAACATCACGCTGCCCTTGCCGTGATCGGTGCCGGCGCTGCCGTTCTCGGCGACGCGCCGCCCGAACTCGGAGAAGCCCATGACGACCACGTTCTCGGCCAGCCCCTGCCGTTCCAGGTCCGCGTGGAATGCCGCGAGACCCGACGCGAGCGTGCCCAGCAGTTCGTCCTGCTCGGCGCGCTGCCCGGCGTGCGTGTCGAAGCCGCCCAGCGACACGTACAGCACCCGCTGCCCCACCCCGGCGGCGATCAGGCGGGCCGTGTCGCGCAGCTGCGCCGCGAACTTCCCGTCCGGATACGTCGCGCCCGAACGGTACTTCTGGGCGTTGGCCTGCACGCGCGCCGTGTTCTTCATCATCTGCCGGGTCGCCTGCGTCAGGAACGCCGCCTCACCGCTCCTGGCGGCGTCCAGCATGTCCCCGAACGCGCCACCCAGACCCTGCGGGAGTTTCAGCTGGAAGTTCTCGACCGTGTCGATGCTGGGCAGGCTGAACTCGCTGGCCCGCAGCGCCTGCGGCGTGGCCGCGCCGATGTTGCTGGCGCAGAACGGATCGCCGATCTTCTCGGCCAGACGGCCGATCCAGCCGTCCGACTGCGCCTGCGAGGGGTCCGCCGTGTGCCAGATCGCCATGCTGGCAAAGTGACTGCGGTTCGGGTTCGGGTAGCCCACGTTCTCCATCCAGGCCATGCGGCCACTGTCCCACAGGCCCATCAGCGGCCGCAGCGCGGGGTGCATGCCCAGGTCCGGCGTGAGGGTCAGCACGTCCTTCCTCGGGATGGCGATGGTGGGCCGCGCGGCGTAGTACGCGCCGTTGCTGTACGGAACGAGGGTGTTCAGGCCGTCGTTCCCGCCGGTCAGCTGAATCACGACCAGGGTCTTGCTGCCGCCGGCCTGCGCGGCGGCGCGCGCCAGGAAGCCCGGCATGCCGGTCGTGGCGGCCGCCGCCAGCGCGGAGAGTTTCAGGAAATCACGTCGGTTCGTCACGGATAAACCTCCCGGAAGGTTCAGAAAGAACAGGAAGAAAAGAACAGGAAGAACAGTGTCGGGCACGGTGCCCGCAGCCCACAGCCCGGCCGCCGGACAGGGTCAGGCGAGCTGGAATTCGGGGCTGATCAGGTGCAGGTACGTCGCCTGCTGCGGGTTCAGCTTCAGGGTGGCCGCCGCGCTGGGCGGGCGTTCCAGGCCGGTCAGCGCCAGCGCGGACGGCGCGGCCGTCAGGGGCGGAGCCTTGCCGCCCAGCGTCAGGGCCGCCGCGAGCTGCAGGCGCAGCAGCAGGGTGGTGTCGTTGATCCACTCGCGCCCGCCGTCCCAGCCCTTGACGTTCTCGGGTTGCAGCAGCACCTGCCCCATGCGCCCGGCCGTCTGCGTGAGGTTCAACAGGGCCTTGGCATCCAGTTTCGGCTGCCCCAGGGTGCGCAGCGCGCCCACCACGTACTCGACCGGACTGCGGATGATCCGCGCGCGGCTGGCGTAGAAGGCCTCGCTGGCCAGCAGTTCCTCCAGCACGGCCCGCACGTTCCCGTTCGTGCGCCGCCACGTCTCGGCGCTGCCCTGCACGGCCGCCTCGTCCGGCGTGTCGGCCAGGAACGCGCGGTGCAGTTTGCGGCTCACGAACGCGGCCGTCCGCGGGTGCGTGGCGGCCAGCCGGACGATGTCCTCGCCGCGCAGCTCTCCGCTGTGGCCCAGGTACGTCTTGCGGCCCGGATCGTGCTGCCGTTCCAGGAACACGAACCGTGACGGTTCCAGGTAGTTCTGGTTGCCGCGCCCACCCTCGAAGGTCCAGCCGGTCAGGGCGCGCGCGCCCTCGCGCACGTCCTCCTCGGAGTACGGCCCGATGCCGGTCGTGAACAGTTCCAGCAGCTCCCGGCTGAAATTCTCGTTCGGTTTCCCCCGGCGGTTCTGGTCGTTGTCGAGGTAGCGCAGCATCGCCGGGGACTGCGCGACCTCCAGCGTGAACCGCTCGAAACTCGCGGTCGCCGCGTGCCGCCGCAGCAGCCCCAGGTACCCGGCCAGCGCGTGCACGTTCCGGACCTTGTCGGTGCCGACCACGAAGTGATTGCTCCAGGTCAGGGCCAGTTTCTCGCGCAGCGGGTGCGGGCCGTACACCAGCTCGAACAGCCACGCGCCGCGCGTCAGCTGGATCATCGGCCCCGGCCCGGCCCCCTGCATGGGATCGAAGGGATTGCCGGGCGCGGTCGTCTGGTCGAACGCCAGGGCCTCGCGCGCGGCCGTGCGGGCGTCCTTGCCCACCAGCGCGCGGATCTGCGCGTCGGTCGCGCCGAACGCCGTGCGGCGCAGGAAGTGCGCGGCGTCCTCGGCCGTGAGCTTGCGGGTCAGGGGGGTCAGGGTCATGGGGTCTCCTTGAAACGGGGTGCGGTGAACCGTGGTCTAGGGATTGGAGTCCCCCGGCCCCGCAAAAGTTCCCAGGGCGTCCGGCGAGGCCCGCCGCACCCCCGCCAGCGCCGCGCGCAACTCGGTGTCCGGGAGGTTCCCGACCAGCCACACGAACGCGTTCCCCACCCGCCGGGACGCCACGCCCGGCGCACCCCGGACGTCCTGCGGGGCCAGCACCAGCGCCAGCACGTTCAGGCCGTCACTCAGGGCGATTTCCAGGCCGCCCGCCTCGCGGGTACGGACGCCCACCGGCGTGAACCCCGCCGGGAGACTCAGGCCCGGCAGCGCCCGCCCCAGCGCCACGCGCAGCCCCGCCGGAATGGCCGTCACCGCCGCCGCGACCTTCACCGGCGCGGCGTTCACCTTCAGGAACGCCGCGCGGCGCACCACCGCACCGTCCGCGCGGCGTTCCTCGAAGGCCAGCGGCACGTTCCACGCGCGGTCCACCCACAGCGACCAGCGGCCCGCGCCGCCCACCTTCGGCGTCAGGTCGAAGCGCACGGCGTCCCGGCCTGCCACGGACTGCGGCCCGGCGCTGACCACCGTGAAATTCTTCAGCAGCAGCGCCGGCCGCACCGCCACGACCGGCAGGGCGTTCGCGGCGCGGGTGGGCACGGCGCGCGGCGGGAACAGCACCGTCACCTCGGCCTGCCCGCGCGCCGCGAGCGTCCGCGCCCGCTTCAGGGCAGAGAGCAGGTCGTCCGTGTCGCTGGCATGCGCCGCGCCGCCCAGCGCGGCGAGCAGCAGGGCGGTTCCCAGCCGCGCGGCCCGCCTCACCAGCCCTCTCCCCAGGCGCTCTGGTAGGCGTCGTACGCCGCGCTGCTCGGCAGGGCCGGGGTGGGGCGCAGCACGGTCAGGCCCGCCACGACCGCCGCCGAGGCGAGCGCCGCCGACACCCACCCGGCCCGCCGGGTCCGCTGCTGCGCCTGCCGCGCACGGTGGCCCGTCAGGAACCGCCCGGCCGCGCCGTGATCCTCGGGCGTCAGGGTGCGGGCCTGCGCCAGCAGGGTGTCCAGGTCAGGGTCCGGCAGGTCATTCGGGTGGTCAGTCATGGGGGGTCACTCCGGCGCAGGTCAGCCACGCCCGCAGGGCCGCGCGGCCCCGATTGATGCGGCTCTTGACGGTGCCGAGTTCCGCGCCGGTCAGCGCGGCGATCTCGGCGTACTCCAGGCCCGACACCTCGCGCAGCGTCACCGCCTCGCGCTGCTCGGGCGGCAGGGTCCGCAGCGCCGCCGAGAGCTGCTCGCGGAGCTGCGTGACCTCGGCGGCGCGCGTCAGGTTCTGCGCGGAGGCGGGTTCCGGCGCGTCCTCCAGCGGCACGCTGGGACGGTGGCGGCCCAGGGTTTTCGTGCAGGCGTTCAGGGTGATGCGGTGCAGCCACGTGCTGAACTGCGCGTCTCCCCGGAAGCCCCGCAGGCCCCGGTGCGCGGCCACGAACACGTCCTGCACGACCTCGTCCGCCGCGCCCGGCCCGACGTTCAGCGCCGCCAGCCGGTGCACGGCCGGCGCGTGACGGGTCACGAGCACCTCGAAGGCCCGCTCGTCCCGCACGGCCAGCCGCGCGAGTTCCGGGTCAGACAGGGAATCCAGGGCGTCATTCAAGGTCACCTCACAGCTTAGAGGTCCCGTCACCTGGAAAAGTTCCGCCCGCCTGCCCCGCACCCCCCCCGGCTACACTGGGGGGCATGACGGCCCGTTCCCTCTCGCCTTCCGCCGAGGATTACCTCAAGCACCTGCTGCGCCTCGGGCAGACGGGCAAGGTCAGCACCCAGGCACTGGCCGACGCCCTGAACGTCGCGCCCGCCAGCGCCACCGGCATGCTGCGAAAACTGACCGAACAGGGCCTCGTGTCGCACGCCCCGTACCAGGGCGCCCGCCTGACCGCCGAGGGTGAACGCGTCGCCATGGAAGTCCTGCGCCACCACCGCCTGCTGGAACTGTTCCTGCACCGCGCGCTCGGCGTGCCGCTCGACGAACTGCACGAGGAGGCCGAGCGGCTCGAGCACGCCCTGAGCGAACGCCTGGAAGCCCGCATCGCCGCGTGGCTGGGCGACCCCACGCACGACCCGCACGGCGACCCGATCCCCACCCTGCAGGGCGAGATGCCCACCCGCGCCGAGCGCCGCCTGTCGCAGCAGGCCGTGGGCGACGAGGTGACCGTCACGCGCGTCCCGGACGGAGACGCCGGGCAACTGCGGACCCTGCTGAACGTGGGCCTGACCCCCGGCGCGACCCTGGAAGTCCGCGAGATCGACACGGCCCTGGGCACCCTGACCGTCTGGGTGGACGGACACACCCTGACCGTGTCGCTGGGGGTCGCCGCGCAGGTGCACGTGGCCGCGCCCCACGCATGACGCTGCCCGCCTCCCACCCGGGCCGCGTCCGGCGGCAGCTGCGGGCCGCGCACCTGGCCCTGACGTTCCTGACGACCCTGCCGCTGCCGCACGTCACCGAGATCCGGGACGGGGACTTCGCGCGGGCCAGCGCGTACTACCCGCTCGCCGGGTACGCCGTGGGCGGCGTGGTGACGGGGCTGCTGTGGCTGGACGTGCCGCTGCCCGGCGGCGTGACCGCCGCGCTGGGCGTGGGCGCGTGGCTGCTGCTGACCGGGATGCTGCACTTCGACGGACTGGTGGACAGCGCCGACGCCCTGTTCGCCATGAAGACCCCCGCGGAGCGGCTGGTGATCCTGCGCGACGTGCACGTGGGCGCGTTCGGACTGGCGACCGGGGGGCTGTCCCTGCTGCTGCTCTGGAGTCTGCTGTCGGCCCCCATTCCGCCGCTGGCGCCGCTGGTGGCTGCCGTGGCGGCGCGGACGCTGCTACTGATTCCCATGAACACCTACCCCGCCGCGCGTGCCGAGAGCCTGGGCGCCCGCTCGCGCGAGGGTCGCCTCTGGGCCGCGCTGCTGCTCGCCGCGCCCACCCTGCTGATCCCCGGCGCGTGGGCGGCGTGGCTCTCGGCCCTGGTGGGCGCGCTGCTGGTGGCGGCATTCGCGGCGCGGCGGCTGGGCGGCGGCCTGAACGGCGACACGTACGGCATGATCGTGGTCACGGCGGAACTGCTCGCGCTGACCGCGTTCGCCTGGGGTCGCTGAGCATGCCCGGGGGCCTGACGCTGCATCTGGTGCGTCACGCGCCCACCCTCCCGAACGCGCAGCGCCGTTACCCGCACCCGCACGAGGACGCGCCCCTCACGCCCGCCGGGGCAGAACTGGCCCGCCGCCTCGACCTGCCCCGGGGCGCGCTGGCGTTCACGTCCCCGCTGGGCCGCGCCCGGCAGACCGCGCGGCTGGCCGGCTTCCCGCACGCCCTGCCCCAACCCGCGCTGGCAGAGGCGAGTTTCGGCGTGATGGCCGGGCACACCTGGACCGAACTGGAAGCCGCGCACGGCGACGCGCCCCGCACCTGGATCGACGCGCTGGGCGACCCCCACAGCCCCCACGGTCCCCCCGGCGGCGACACCGGCCAGGGCTTTCACGCCCGCGTGCAGGCGTGGCTGGACACCCTGCCCGCCGGCGAGGCGGTGGCCTTCACGCACGCCGGGCCGCTGCTGGCCGCGCTGCGCCTCACCGTGGGCCTCGCGGCGGTCGCCACGCCGCCCGGCACGGTCGCCACGCTGCGCCGCGAAGGGGGGCACTGGTGGCTGACCGCGCTGCGCCCGCCTCCCTGAACGGGCAGAATGCCCGCTGATGCATCCTGACCTGACGGCCCTCCTGAACGCCATCCAGCCTGCCGACGCGGGGGTGATGACGCGGGCGCGGGCGCGGCAGGCGCAACTGACCAAACCCGCCGGGGCGCTGGGTGATCTGGAAGACCTCGCCGTGCGGTTGGCGGGCGTGCTGGGCAGCGAGCGCCCCGACCCGCGCGGCGTGGCAGTCATCGTCGCGGCCGGGGATCACGGCGTGGCCCGCGCGGGCGTCAGCGCCTACCCGCCCGAGGTGACCCCGGCGATGGTCGCGAACTTCCTGGCGGACACGCCCGCCGGGCCGGGCGGCGCGGCCGTGAACGCCCTGGCGCGGGCAGTGGGCGCGCGGGTGTACGTGATGGACGCCGGAGTGAACGCCGAGTTGCCGGAGCACCCGGCGCTGGTCCGCGCGGCCCTGCGGTGCGGCACGCATGACCTGAGCGTGCAGGCGGCCATGACACCGCAGGAGGCGCAGGCGCTGATCCTGGCAGGCGCGGCCCTGGCCCGCCGGGCCATCGAGGACGGCGCGGACATCCTGATTCCCGGCGAGATGGGCATCGGGAACACCACCCCGGCCGCCGCCATCACCGCCCGCCTCCTGAACCTGGACGCCGCGCAGGTCACGGGGCGCGGCACCGGCGTGGACGACGCGCGGCTGGCCCACAAGGTCGCCGTGATCCGCACGGCGCTGGACCGCACGCCCACCACCGACCCACTGGAGGTGCTCGCCCAGTTCGGCGGCTTCGAGATCGCGGCCATGCTGGGGGTCATGCTCCAGGCGGCAGCCTCACACCGGGCAGTGATCCTCGACGGTTTCGTGGAAGGCAGCGCCGCCCTGATCGGCGCCGCCCTCGCCCCGCACCTGCGCGACCACCTGTTCCCCGCCGGACAGTGCGCCGAGATCGGACACGCGGCGCAACTCGCGCACCTGGGCCTGAAGCCCATGTTCCACCTGAACCTCCGCCTGGGCGAGGGCACCGGCGGCGTGCTGGCCGCGCCGATGCTGCTCGGCGCGGCCGCCACCCTCCGCGAGATGCGAACCTTCGCCGAGGCGGGCGTGCCGGGCGCCTGATACGGACTGCCGTTTGTTTCGCCGAAAATCCGGAACTTCACCGGATTGCCAGCTCCACGTCCGGAACCCGCCCAGCTCCTCCTCTGCGGAGCAGCTCTACGAGTCGCATCCGCTCGGATTGAACGGCTTTGTCAGCCATTCAATCGGAGTCCGTATGAGGCGAGGAGCAGGAGCGGAGTCAGGGCCGCTACCCCCGGCGGGCATCCGTCAGATGACGCAGCGGCCCGCCCGCATCCCGGTTACGCTGGGCGCATGACCCGCTGGGCGGCCCTGCGCGCAGTCCTCTCACCCCGCACGGTGCTGGGAACGGGCCTGGACGCGTTGCTGATCGGGACGCTGTGCCTGCTGTGGCTCACGCGGCTGTTCTGGGGACACCCCTACATGCGCGTGACCGACGAGTGGACGAAGTTCATGTTCTTCGTGCCCATCACGGGATCGGTGGGCGTGGCGGCGTGGTTGTGCAGCCTGGGTCTGGCCGCGTGGCACCGCCCGCTCGACACGGCGTGGTGGCGCGTGGCGGCACAGGGGCTGCTGACGGGCGTGCTGGTGTCGTTCGTGGCGGGCGCGCTGTACTCGCTGCATGACCTGCTGAGCGCACCTCTGATTGTCCTGAGCCTGCTGCCGGTCGCGGCCACCATGGCGGTCATGATGGCGGCCATGTCGGGCCTGCTGCCGGTGGTGGGCTTCCTGACGAATCGCAGTGCCGCGTGGGTGCGCCGCCACGCGCAGGGGAGGTGACCTGAAGGCGGCGGTCATGGTGGGCGGCGCGCCGTTCAGCGAGAATGGCGCGCATGAGTGACCGGGAATTGAATTTTGCGCGGGAGATTCTGGGCAGCCGCAGTTACCGGGACGTGCCGGACGACGAGGTGCTGCGCGAGGCCGAGCGGTTGCTGGGTGACTGGATGAGCGGCGAGGCGCGCATGGAACGCCCAAAACTGTACGACCATTACGCGCTGCTGCTGCTGGCCCTGACGCGGCAGGTGCGGGCGCTGGAGTCGCGCGTGAGCGAACTGGAAGCCGCGCGGGAGCCGCAGTGACGGTGCGGGTGAAGGTGTGCGGCACGACCAGCGTGCGCGACGCGGTCCTGAGTGCCGAGGCCGGGGTGGACGCGCTGGGCTTCATCTTCGCGCCGGTCAGCAGGCGGCTGGTGACGCCGCAGGTGGCGCGCGAGGCGGGCCTGAACGTGGGGCCGGTCGTGGCACGCATCGGCGTCTTTCTGGGCCAGGGGCTGGACGAGGTGCTGCGCACCGCGGAGGCCGCGCGCGTCAGTGCCGTGCAGCTTCACGGGCCTTTGTCAAGTCTTTACGTGAGGCAGGTCGCCGCGTATTATCCCGTTCTGCGTGTCGTGCGCCCCGCCGATCTGGCGGCGGAGGCCGACATGTGGAGGGACGAACCCGGCGTGACCCTGATGCTGGACGCCCCGGAACCGGGCGGTGGTGTGCCGCTCGACTGGGCGGCGCTACGCGACGTGTTCCCGCGCGGGGCGTGGCTGGCCGGTGGGCTCGGCCCGGCGAACGTGGCGGCGGCCATTCAGGCCCTGAGGCCAGCCGCGGTCGACGCGGTCAGTCGGCTGGAAGCCAGGGCCGGCGTGAAGGACGGGCAGCTGGTGAGTGACTTCGTCCGTGCAGTCCGGTCCCTGTAACCAACAGGAGTTATCCACAGTGAAACGGAAGCCTGTGGATAACCGGCGCCCTGATGCGGAAGTGCGCGTGCCGCGTGACATTCTGCGACCGGGACGAACAAAAGACAGGCTGTCTGCCCTCCGGTGCGGACGCTTATCCACAGGCTTTCCACAGGGGTTGTGGATAAGCCTGTGGATAACTTTGGGAATTCACGCCGTGCGGCGCGGCCCCCCCGACCGGCGGCAGCACGGACGGCGCGCCGCAGAACGGCCCGCTCTGAACTCACTGTGTCAATGACCGCGATTCTACCGGTCGTGCCGGGCGCTGTACAGCCAGTCTGCACCCCCCACCCGCCCCTCACGGCAGGCCGAACCAGCCGGCCAGCACCCGCCCGGCCTCCACCACGTTCACGGGCGACCCCAGGTTCACGCCGGACCCCGCGAACGGCACGCGCGCCCGCGTGTGGCCCTTCACGCCCAGGTCCTCCAGGTTCCCGTGATCGCTGCTGACCACCACCCGCGCCCCCGCGTCCAGCAGTCCGGCCAGCAGGGCGTCCACCCGGCGCAGGTACGTGCGGCCCGCCGTCAGCGCGTCCGGCGGGACCGGCTGCGCGCCCGCGTGCCCCAGCAGGTCCCCGAACCACAGGTCCGCCGCGATCAGGTCATGCCCGGCTACGGCGTCCGCCAGGGCCGCGCCCAGCTGCCCCCAGCGTTCAGGGCTGCCTTCCTCCGGCCAGGGACGCGCGTACCCCAGGCCCAGCGTCGCGCCCACCAGCGGCACGCCCGGCGGGTTCAGCGGCCACCCCGCCGCGCGGAACGAGAACGGAAAGCACCCCATGCGGTTCCGGCCCCCTGCCGCCGCCGCCTCGAAGTAAGCCGGAACGTAATGGTTCACCAGCGCTGCCCGGCCGCCCGCCCGCGCCAGCCGCACCGGCAGGCTCTGCGCAGCCAGCAGGCGTTGCAGCGTCGGCCCCGGCTGCGGCCCGAAATGCTCACCCATCAGGGCCACGGCGTCCGTCCCGGTCAACCAGCAGGCCTGCCCCGTCCCGGACTGCGGCAGGCCCGGCACGCCCAGCGTCGCGTCCAGACACCGGCCCGCGTCCACCAGCGGCCGCAGCGCCGGGAGGTCCTGCTCCCACACGCTGCCCGGCGGCGCGTCATGCGGGTGCCCCACGCCGTCCAGCGCCAGCCACACGATTCCCCTCATGCGTGCTCCATCCGGGCAGCATAGTCCGCGTGGCCTGGATCACCGTGAGGGTCACACCGTCCACCTGCGGTGTGATCTGCACTGCAATTGACCCACCACCGTGATACGCTGTCAACATAATCAGGAGGCGAACTCATGAGCTACACCGTACAGATCCTCGACGAGACCACCACCCGCCCCCACCCCACCCCGGCCCTCACCCTCGACTTCACCGAGGAAACCGTCACCATCCGCGAACTCATCCGCCGCCGCGTCTACCAGGAATGCACCGACCACAACGCCACCCAGACCCAACGCTTCCGGGGGCTCGTCATCCCCGAAGGCATGGAACGCGACCTGAACAGCCCCACCCCCCCACGCCCACACCGCGTCCACTGGGAACAGCAGTACGCCCGCGCCACCGAAGCCTTCACCCGCAACGGCCTGATCATCCTGATCGGCGACCAGCAGGCCGAGAGCCTCGACGAGACCGTCACCCTGCGCCTCGACGAACCACTGGACGTCACCTTCCTCAAACTCACCCCACTGGTGGGGGGCTGAGCGATGATCACCACGACAACCAGCCATGGACGACATCAGATTAACGGGCGAGAGGTGGACGAGGCGACCTTCACCGCATTTCAGCAGCTTCTGACCCCTGCGGAGGCGGAGGCCAACCGGATCAACACGCTGCTGGAAGGCGAAGAGTTACGCCACGCAGCGGTTCGGCATCTGCTCAGTGAGGCCATCCGGCCCCACGCGGCCCTTCTGAAACCCGAGCTGGTCGCCGGGTGCGTGATGACCGCGTGGCAGCACTTCACCCCACCTGCGACGACCCTCCTGCACGAATGGTTCGGCCTCACCGCCGAGGTGCAGGGGCTTCTGCTGCCCCGTCTGCGCCACGCTGCGGCGGATGAAACCGCTCCGCTGCGGGTCGCCGCCACAGCGGCCGTCCGTCACCTGGACGAACTGCGTGATCTGGAACAGCGACTCGCTGACGCATCCGGGGAGGACGCGGCGAATCTATGGCTGGCCCTGCTCGTGAAACAGGTGCGCCTTGGACGCTATGACACGTCTCAGGTGCGGCAGCCCCCCCCGCTCCCCAGCATCCCAGCGGGTCAGCAGGGCTACCTGCTGGGCCGGGTCCTTGACCTTCACACCTCTGCACATCCTCAGACGGCGCCGCCACAGGTGGGGTGGAGGGAAGCTCCCAACGCCTGGAAGACAGCGTCTGACACGGCACTTCCCCACCTGCTTCAGGAAATTGGCGACGACGAGATCGCCCGTATCCTGGCTGTCAGGGTCGAACCGGAGGCCGCCCCTCTGAGTGCCTACGCCGATGTGTCCACCAAGGCATTCCTGCCTGCCCTGGTACAGAGGGCCACCAAGACCGCCATCTTGTCCCCATTGGCCCTGGCCGCAGCGCGGCGCTCGGCACTGGTGACCTACTGGGGACCAACGGCTGAAAAGTACCCGTGGTGGAGCAGTGTTTCTAACATCTTGACGCCGGAACTGAATCCCGGTGAGGCGTGGTCGGATGCGGTGCTGGCTCGCCTGGACGCCCTGCCCCCGGAGCGGCGGGAGCCGTGGCCTGCGCTGATGGCGTTCGCGCGCACGGCGACAGCGGGCAAACCCACGGCGAAGTGGCTCAGGGATGCCGGAGCGCACGTGAAGGCGGTCGGGGCGGCGCCCTTCCGGGAGGTGTTGACGGACGCGTTGCCGCTGCTGTCCAGGCCCCGGACGTTCCGCCTGAATCCCGGACAGTACGGTGGTGATCCGAACCTGCTGCTGGACGAGTTCAACGCGCTGTCCCTGAAGGGGCTGCTGTGGATGGTGCCGCTGGCGGCGGATGACGCGTTGACGCGGGCGGTGGCGGGTGTGGCAGAGGCGGCGCTGCGGAAGGTGCCGGGCGTGGGGCCGCGCGCGCCGAAGATCGCGAACGCGGCGGTGTACGCGCTGTCGCGCACGGAGTCTGGGGCGGCGCTGTCGGCGCTGGCGCGACTGAACACGACCGTGACGTTCAAGGGCACGCTGAAGGAGGTGCGCAAGGCGCTGGATGTGGTGGCGGCGCGCCTGAACGTGACGCCGGACGAACTGCTGGAACTGGGCACGCCCACCCTGGGTCTGGGCGTGGTCGGCGAGCGGGTGGAGGTACTGGGGGACGTGCAGGTGCGGCTGAGCGTGGACGCGCGGGGCGCGCATCTGGAGTTCTCCCGCGCTGGTAAGCCGCTGAAAAGCGTGCCGGCGGCCGTGAAGAAGGACTTCGCGGAGGACCTGAAGGAGTTGAAGGCCGCGCAGAAGGAGGCCGAGCAGGTCACGGCGGCCCTGGCGCAGCGGCTGGACGCGCTGATGATCGAACCCCGCACCTGGGTGGGCGCAGCGTGGCTGGAACGGTATCTGAATCACCCGCTGGCCGGGACGGTGGCGCGCCGCCTGATCTGGCTGGTGGACGGCCTGCCCGCGCTGTGGGCTGAGGGTGACCTGCGGGACGTGCAGGGCGAGCCAGTGGCGGTGGCGCTGACCTCGGTCGTGGCGCTGTGGCACCCGATCGGGCGGAACGTGGATGAGGTGCTGGCGTGGCGCGCGCGGCTGGAGGCGCTGGACGTGCGGCAGCCGTTCAAGCAGGCGTGGCGTGAAGTGTACGTGCTGACGGACGCGGAGCGGCGTACGGGCACGTACTCGAACCGCTTCGCGGGGCACATTCTCAGGCAGCATCAGTTCCATGCGCTGGCGGCGCTGCGCGGGTGGCGCAACCGCCTGCGCCTGATGGTGGACGATTCCTACCCGCCCGCCATGCGTGACCTGCCCGCCTACGGCCTGCGCGCCGAGTACTGGATCGAGGGCGTCGGCGAGGACTACGGGACGGACAGCACGGAGTCCGGCGCGTACCTGCGCCTGACGACGGATCAGGTGCGCTTCTACCCGCTGGCCGCGCCAGAGAATCACGCGCACGCCGGGGGTGGCGGGTACAGCATGTGGGTGAATCAGGCGCAGCAGCCCCTGAATCCGCTGCCGCTGGCTGACATCCCGCCGCTGGTGCTGTCGGAGGTGCTGCGGGACGTGGACCTGTTCGTGGGCGTCGCGTCCGTCGGCAATGACCCGACGTGGCAGGACGGCGGTCCGGGCGGCCGCTTCCGGGAGTACTGGCAGTCGTACTCCTTCGGGGAACTGAACGAGACGGCCAGGACCCGCGCCGCGTACCTCGAACGCCTCATTCCGCGCCTGAAAATCCGGGACCGCCTCTCACTGGATGGCCGGTTCCTGCGGGTGCAGGGCGACCGGCGCGCGTACCGCATTCATCTGGGGTCTAGCAACATCCTGATGGAACCCAACGACCAGTACCTGTGCATCATCCCCGGCGGCAAGGGCAGTGGCCCGGACGTGGATTTCGACGGGGACCGGGTGCTGTCCCTGGTACTCAGCAAGGCGTTCCTGCTGGCCGACGATACCGCCATCACCGACCCCGTGATCCTGAACCAGCTGGCCCGCTGAACGCCCTCGCCTCCAACCGGGACCGGGTCATGCAGCGTGCGTGACCCGCTCCCGCCCGCATATCTTGACCGTCCCTGCATACCGCGCTATATTCTTGGACATCACCGCCCGCTAGGCGGTTTTTTTTATTGCTCCCTTCGCCTGCGCCGGATGGCGGATGCTGCGACCCCCCGCCGCCAGCTAGCGTGCGGGCATGACCCGTGACCTGCCCACTGGTACCCGCGTGACCCTGCATGCCGCGCAGGGGGACCTGCCGCCGGGCGCGGCGGGCGTGATCGTCGCGCGTGTGATCGTTCCGGGTGGTGGCAGCGTGTACGACGTGCAGTTCGGGGGCCGCGTGCGGGCCGTGAACCGCGTGCACCTGAAGGTCGAGCGGGCCGCCCTGGAGGCCCTGCCCCCCGTGCGCGGGGACCTGCGGCCGTTCGTGCAGTACGCCTGCGTGATGGGCAGTCGCGCTTTCGGGCTGGACACGACGCCAGCGACACGGACCTGCGCGGGTTCTACCTGCCGCCCGCCCGCCTGACCTGGGGCCTGAGCGACCCGCCCGAGCAGCTGGAGTTCGCCTCGCCGGCCGGGCCGGGGCCGGGCACCGAGGAGGTGTACTGGGAGGCCCGTAAGTTCGTGCGGCTGGCCCTGAAAGCCAACCCGAACGTGCTGGAGGTGCTGTTCTCGCCCATGCCCGTGCAGGTCACGCCGGTCGCGCAGGCGCTGCTGGACATCCGGGGCGCGTTCCTGAGTCGCCTGATGTACGTCACGTACGGCGAGTACGTCCGCGCGCAGTTCCGCCGCCTCCAGGCGGACCGCGAGCGGCACGGCGAGGTCCGACCCAAGCACGCCATGCACCTGCTGCGCCTGCTGATCAGCGGCGCGCACGCCCTGCGGACCGGCGAGGTCATGGTGGACGTCGGCCCGCACCGCGAAGGGCTGCTGGCCGTGAAAAGCGGGCACCTGACCTGGGAGGCTGCCGGGGCGTGGCGGGAGGAACTGCACCGCGACTTCGAGCGGGCCTTCGCGGAGACGGATCTGCCCGAACGTCCCGACCATGACGCCGCGCAGGACTGGCTGATCGGGGCGCGGCGCGCGGCGCTGGACTGGTAGTGCAGGACAGGTGGCACACCCCGGCACACCTGGGCCAGGAGGCCTACGCCCCCGCCGCAGATGGCGGATGCCGCGCCGCCCGCGCGTGCGTAGGCTGCGGGGCGGTGATAACCCATGCGAATCAAGTACCCGTCCACCCCCCACCTGCCCTGGTCGCCAGGATTGCAGAACGATGACCGCCTGATCCTTGACCTGAACGGCTTCCTGGGCCGCGAGGTCGTCGTGACCGAGAAACTCGACGGCGAGAACACCAGCCTGTACAGAGATGACCTGCACGCCCGCAGTCTCGATACGCGCCCGCACCCGTCGCGGACGTGGGTGAAGGCCGAACGCGGCCGCTTCGGGCATGAGATCCCGGCGGGCTGGCGGTTGTGCGGCGAGAACGTGTACGCCGTGCACAGCCTGCGCTACGACGCGCTGGACGGGTACTTCTACCTGTTCAGCGTGTGGGACGAACACAACGTGTCCCGCCCGTGGGACGAGGTGCGGGCCTGGGCAGACCGGCTGGGCGTGCCCACCCCGCGCGAACTGTACCGGGGCGTGTGGAACGAGGCGGCCCTGCGTGCCCTTCCGGTCGACTCCCAGCGCATGGAGGGCTACGTGGTGCGCGTGACGGGCGAGATACCGTACGCGGAGTTTCCGTGCCGCGTGGCGAAATTCGTGCGTGCCGGGCACGTGCAGACCGACGCCCACTGGCTCAGCAGGCCCGTGAAGGCGAACGGGTTACGACAGGGGAATGAGGACGATGCGGGCCGCTGACCTGCCCGCCCGCCTGGGTGCGGGAGAGCGGCTGCCGTTCCCGGTGATTCACGCGGCGCTGCGTCCGTTCGTGCCGCTGCTGGACCGGCTGGGCGACACGCCGCAGGACGCGCAGTGGCACGCCGAGGGGAACGTGGCGGTCCACTCGGCGCTGGTGGTGGCGCACGCCCACGCGCTGGCCGACGAGGCTGGCCTGACCGGCGAGGACCGCGCCGCCCTGATCCTGGCGGCCGCGCTGCACGATACCGGCAAGGCCCTGACCACCCGCGCGGAGACCGACGACTCGGGCGCGGTGCGCCTGCGGTCGCCCCGGCATGCGCGGCGGGGGCGGGATCACCTGTCGTACCGCCTGCTGGACTCGGGCCTGCCGCCCCGCCTGATCCTGACGGTGCTGCGGCTGGTGGCCGCCCATCACAGCCTGCACCGCGCGCTGGACGGCAACCTGGAGCGGGGCGTGCCAGCCCTGGCGCGGCGCGTGCCGCTGCCCCTGCTGGTGCTGCTGGCACGGGCGGACGCGCGGGGCCGCGTGGTCCTGAGCGGCGACGCGCGACGGGGCGAGGACACCGCCGACCTGCTGGAACTCGCCGCCCGCGAACTGGGCGTGTGGGAGACCGGCGATCCGTACGCTGCGTTCCGCGCGGAGGTGCGTGCCCTGCTGCCCGGCGCGTCCCCGGAGTTGCACGCCCTGGCGCTGGGCCGGGGACTGCGGGACTGGGAGGCGGGCGTGATCCACACCCCGCATGAGGCGGCGGCGCGCGTGCAGGACGCCGCCCGGCGGGGCTTTGCGCGCCTGACGGTCCTGTGCGGCCCGAGCGGCAGTGGCAAGAGCACGCTGGGCCGCGCCGACTCCGGCGCGCAGGTGGTCAGCCTGGATGCCCTGCGCGCCCGCCTGGGCCGCGACCACACGGACCAGACGGTGAACGGGCAGGTCATGCAGGCCGCCCGCGAGGCCATCCGGGCAGGCCTGCGTCGCGGCGCGCACGTCGTGTGGGACGCCACCAGCCTGCGCCGGGATCAGCGTTCGCAGGTACTGGCCCTGGGCGAGGCGTACGGCGCACTGACCCGCATTCACGTGGCCTGGACGCCTCCGGCGGTGTTCACGGCCCGCAATGCCGCCCGCCCGGAACCGGTGCCGCCGGCCGTGCTGGCCGCGCAACTGAACGCCCTGGAATTCCCGGACGCGACCGAGGCCCACAAGGTCACACTGTTCACCCCGGACGGTGAATCATGCACCCTGTAAAAATCGCCGCTGTCAAGATGGACCCCGTGACCTTCCCGCCGCAGCTGCCTGCCGCCGTTCAGGCGCATCCCTTCCCGCTGGTGTTCGCGACGGTCAGTGGGGCGCACCTGTACGGGTTTCCCAGTCCCGACAGCGACTGGGACCTGCGGGGCGGGCACGTGCTGCCGCTGCGGGAGGTGCTGGGTCTGGAGGACGTGCCGGAGACGTACTCGCTGGAGCGCGACGACGGGGTGGTGGAGCTCGATCTGGTGTCGCATGACGTCCGGAAGTTCGCGCGGCTGCTGCTGACCCGTAACGGGTACGTGCTGGAGCAGCTGCTGTCGCCGCTGGTGGTGCACACGACGCCCCTGCACGCGGAACTGATCGCGCTGGCCCCCGGCGTGCTGACGCGCTGGCACGCGCACCACTACCTGGGGTTCACGGCGAACCAGTGGCAGCTGCTGGCCAGGGAACCCGTGCCGCGCGTGAAGCCGCTGCTGTACGCCTTCCGCACGGTCCTGACCGGGTTGCACCTGATGCGCGCGGGCGTGATCGAGGCGAACCTGGAGGTGCTGAACGCCGACGCGCGGCTGCCGTTCCTGGCCGACCTGATCGCCCTGAAACGCGGTGGGCGCGAGGCCGAGC
Source organism: Deinococcus depolymerans (assembly GCF_039522025.1). Taxonomy (NCBI): domain Bacteria; kingdom Thermotogati; phylum Deinococcota; class Deinococci; order Deinococcales; family Deinococcaceae; genus Deinococcus; species Deinococcus depolymerans. The sequence goes on from NZ_BAAADB010000012.1 coordinate 226,873, forward strand.
CCCTCCCGGAACCGCTGGACGTGTACCGCGCCGGGCACGCGCGGCTGGTGCAGGCACTGGAGACCGCAAAATCCACGACTCACCTGCCGGACGCCGTGCCGGAGGACGTGCGCCGCGCCGTGAGTGAACTGGTGGTGCGGGCGCGGCTGGGCAGCCCTGTCTGACCTTCCGGCACGGCGTGTGCGAGGATACGGGGCGTGTCCGCCGAGCCCGCCCTGACCGAACTGACGGTTCCCGCCCTGTCCCTGGTTGTCCTGATCGGCGCGCACGGCGCGGGCAAAAGTACCCTCGCCGCGCGGCACTTCGCGCCGGAGGAGGTGTTCGCGCAGGCGGACTACCCGGACGTGCCGTCATTGCTCTCGGCGGCGGGGGAGAGGCTGGCGGCGGGACGGCTGGCGGTGCTGGACGGCCTGTTCGTGCGCCCGGTGGACCGCGTGCCCGTCACGGCGCTGGCCCGGGCGCACGACGTGAAGCCCGTGCCGGTGGTGCTGGACCTGCCGCGCGCCGTGCTGGAGGCCCGCACCGCCGCCCCGGCGGACGTGGTGGCGGCGCAGGTGGCCGAGTTGCGCCGCACCCGCCGGGGCCTGCACGCCGAGGGCTTCCGGAACGAGCAGGTGCTGTTCAGTGACGAGCAGGCGCGCACGTTGCCGCTGCGGCGCACGCTCTTGCGCGGGGACCGCCGCGACCTGACCGGCCCCTTCGACGTGATCGGTGACGTGCACGGCTGTCTGCCGGAACTGCGGGACCTGCTGCGTGACCTGGGCTACGACCTGAGTGGCGGCGGCGCGTGGCACCCGCAGGGGCGCACGGCGGTGTTCGTGGGGGATCTCGTGGACCGCGGGCCGGACAGCCTGGGCGTCCTGAGGCTCGTCATGGGCATGGTCGCGGGCGGCGCGGCGCTGTGCGTGCCCGGCAACCACGACGAGAAACTCTGCCGTGCGCTGGCCGGGAAGGCCGTGAGGCCCATGCACGGCCTGGACGTCACCCTGGCGCAACTGGAACAGGCGGGCCCGGACGTGCAGGCACAGGTGCGGACCTTCATCGAGACGCTGCCCTCGCAACTGGTGCTGGACGGCGGCGCTTTGATCGTCGCGCACGCCGGGCTGCCCGCCCACTACCACGGGCGTGGCGGCGGTCGCGTGCGCAGTTTCGCGCTGTACGGCGACGTGAACGGCCAGCGGGACGAACTGGGCCTCCCGATCCGCCGCGACTGGGCCGCCGATTACCACGGCGCGGCCCTGGTCGTGTACGGCCACACCCCGCACGCCGCGCCCCGCTGGAAGGGCAACACCGTGAACGTGGACACCGGCTGCGCGTTCGGCGGTCACCTGAGCGCCCTGCGCTACCCGGAACGCACCACCCTCAGCGTGCCCGCCCGCGCCGTGTACGCCCCCCCACCCCGCCCCCTGCCCGTGCCGGAAGGGGAGAGTGGGGGGTGGGAAGTGGGTAGCGGGTAGCCCTTGACGGGGCCAGAGGCACCGCGCACACGCTGTTGCCCATCCGCCATCCGCCATCCGCCATCCGCTGCCTTACCACCAGCCGCGCCGTTTGAAGTACGCGGCGAGCAGGCCGCCGATCAGCAGGAAGCTCGCCCAGGCGAGCGCGTACCCGTAGGGGCTTTTCAGTTCCGGCATGAATTCGAAGTTCATGCCCCACACGCCCGCCAGGAAGGTCAGGGGGAGGAACACCACGCTCACGGCGGTCAGGGTGCGCATGACCTCGTTCATGCGCTGGCTCTGCAGGTTCAGGTGCAGGTCCAGCAGGCTGGTGAGCAGGTCCCGCAGGCTGTCGAGGCGGCCGGCGGCGCGGGTGAAGGAGTCCTGCACGTCGCGGTAGCGCACCAGGTCGGCGGGACTGCCGCCGGCGTGGCGGCCCAGCAGGGCGGTCGCCTCGCGGGCGTCCGTGGCGAGCCGCCGGGCCTGCCCGATGCGGTGCTTGAGTTCGAACACGTCCGGGACCGGGTTCTGCCGCCGGCTCTGGAACACGCGTTCCTCGAGGTCGTCCGCCTGTTCTTCCAGCGCGTCGGCGGTGGTGAAGAAGGTGTCGGCGGTGTGGTCGAGCAGTTCGTACGTGACCTCCTGTGGGGTGTTCACGCTGTCCCGGCCGGTGAGGGGCCACACGGCGTTCAGGGCGCGCGTGCCGCCGCTGCTGATGGTCAGCACGGCGTCCGGGAACGTGAAGATGCTCAGGCGTTCCGTGAACTCGTCGGCCTGTTCGGGCCGCGCGAAGGACCGCACGGTGACGAAGGAATGCTCGGGGTACACCTCGGCGCGGCTCCAGTGGCCCTGTTCCAGGGCGTCCTCGATGGCCAGGGGGTTCAGGGGGAAGGTGGCGCGCAGGGAGGCGAGGTCGTCCGGGCCGAGGTTCTGCGCGTCCACCCACACGCCGCTGCCCTGCCCGGTCCAGGGCTGGTCCTCCCCGCTGCCCAGCTGTTTGACACGGATCATGCTGCCCAGCATGGCAGACCCGGCGTGCCGGGAACGACGCGCCCCGCTGCTCTATGCTGCTTGGATGGGGCTGCGTGCATGAGGGCTGCGGGCATGGGTGCGTGGGTGTGGGTGATGGCCGGTGGAGCGCTGGGCGCGGCCGCGCGGTACGGCGCCGGGCTGGCGCTGGGGCCGCTGCTGAACCGGGGCGGACTGCCCGTGACGGTGCTGCTGATCAACGTGCTCGGCTCGTTCCTGCTGGGCCTGACCCTGACCCTGGTGGGGCGGGGCGTCTGGCCGGACGCGGCGCGACTGGCGTTCGGGACCGGAGTGCTGGGTGCCTTCACGACCTTCAGCACCTTCAGCGTGGACCTCGACACCCTGCTGGGACGCGGGCAGGGTGCGGCGGCGCTGGCCTACGCGCTGCTCAGCGTGACGCTGGGCCTGCTGGCCGCCGTCGCGGGGCGCGTGCTGGGGGGTCGCCTGTGATAAGGACTCCGTCCGTTTCGTTAACAACCCGGAAGTTCACCGGATTGCCGGCTCCACGTCCGGAACCCGTGTTGCTCCCACTCTGCGGAGCAGCTCTCCGAGTCGCATCCGCTCGGATGGAACGGTTTTTGCAAACCATTCCATCGGAGTCCGTATGACGCGCCGCAAGAAGACCGAAGCGGTCCGGCCGCCCGAGCAGTTCCTGGAACTGTCGGAGTTGCTGGCATACGTGGGGCAGGTCATCGCGCGCGGCGTGCCCGGCGCGGTGTGGGTGCGGGCCGAGGTGGCCAGCGTCACGGACCGCCGCCACCTGTACCTGGACCTCGTGCAGGCCGGCGAGGACGGCGAGATCGCCAAGTGCCGCGCGACCGTCTGGGCGCGGGAACGCTTCAGTCTGGAAGGCAAGTTCCGCCGCGCGACCGGCGGGACCCTCACGGCGGGCCTGAAGGTGCTGCTGTTCTGCGAGGCGACCTTCCACGGGCAGTACGGGTTCTCGCTGAACGTGCTGGACATCGCGCCGGAATTCACGCTGGGCGACGCCGCGCTGCGCCTGGACGCCCTGCGCGAGACGCTGGTGCGCGAGGGCGTGTACGGCCTGAACCGCCTGCACCCCGCGCCCACCGACTTCGACCGCTTCGCCGTGATCGCCCCGGCCGGCGCGGCGGGCCTGGGGGACTTCCGGCGCGAGATCGACCCGCTCCAGGCCGCCGGGGTGCTGCGCCCCGTCTACCTGGAGGCGACCTTCCAGGGCCGCGACGCCGCGCCCAGCCTGCTGCGCGCCGTGCAGGTGGCCGCCGACCTGCACGCGCAGGAGCCGCTGGACGCCCTGGTCGTCCTCCGGGGTGGCGGGGCGGTCACGGACCTCGCGTGGCTGAACGACCTGCCGTTCGCCCGCGCCCTGGCGACCTTTCCCGCGCCGGTCATCACGGGCCTCGGGCACGCGCGGGACGACACCCTGCCCGACGAGGTCGCGCACACTCGCACCGACACGCCCAGCAAGGCCGCCGCCCTGATCGTCCGCACCGCCGCGGGGGCCGCCGCGCAGGCGCAGGAGGACGCCCGCACCGTCCGCGCACACGCCGCGCAGGTTCTCGTGGACGCCGATGCGGGCGCGCAGTGGGCCCTGGACCGCGCCCGCACCGCCGCCGGCCGGCAGGTGGACCGCGCCGCGCAGGACGTGGACGCCCTGATGCGTCAGGCGCTGGGCCTCACCCCGCAGCGCACCCTGGCACGCGGGTACGCCCTCGTGCGCGGCGCGGACGGGCAGCCCGTCACCCGCGTCGCGCAGGTCCGCGCCGGGGACACCCTCACGCTCGAATGGACGGACGGCACCGTCCCGGTCACGGCAGACGACCGCCCGGCGCAGGGGGAATGACCACCCTGGCCCAGGTGTGGTCGCCCGTTCAGTCCTCCGCGCCCACGGCCACTGGCCGCGTCGGGTCGCTGATCCAGTCGCTCCAGGATCCGGCGTACAGGCGGTTGTCCGGGCCGAGTGGCACGCCGGCCAGTTCGCGGGCCAGCAGGTTCGGTGTGGCACTCACGCCGCTGCCGCAGTACGTGATGGTGGGGGAGTTCCCGGCGTTCAGGTGGACGCCCAGCACCTCTGGGCTGCGCCAGTGGCCCGCGCCGTCCAGCACGCCGCTCCAGTCGCGGTTCACGGCGCCCGGGATGTGCCCGGCCTTCCGGTCGATGGGTTCCACCTCGCCCCTGTAGCGGGCCGGGGCGCGCGAGTCGATCAGGACCGTGCCCGGCGTGCGGGCCTGCACGTCCTGCGCGCCAGCGACCATGCCGGGCTGCACGCGCGGCGTGAAGGTCGTGGGCGCGTGGGTCGCCTCGGCGGTATCCGCCGCGCCGCCTGCCGCCTGCCATGCGGGCCAGCCGCCGTCCAGCACGAACACCTGCGCGTGCCCCAGCCAGCGCAGCAGCCACCACGCCCGCGCCGCGTAGAACCCCTGCCCGGTACTGGGGTCGTCGTAGCACACGACCACGCTGTCGTTCCCGACGCCCACGCCGCCCAGCCACCCGGCCAGCACGTCCGGGTCCGGCAGCGGGTGACGGCCGCCCGCGCCGCCGGGCTGCACGGGACCGCTCAGGTCCGTTTCCAGGTCGGCGTAGACGGCGCCCGGCACGTGCCCCGCCAGGAACGCGACGCGGCCCACCAGCGGGTCGCTCAGGGCGTACCGGCAGTCCAGGACGCGCACGCGCGGGTCCTGCGCGTGCTCCAGCAGCCACTCGGCGGTCTTCAGCGGGTGCGGTGGGTGGGAGGTCATGCCCCACAGGCTACACCCGCCGCGCGGGGCTCAAAACAAAAAACCCGCCCCATGGGCGGTTATTCCTGAAAGATAGCGCGGAATGCAGGGCCTGTCAAATTCATGCGGCCCGCCGGAAAAAGGCCGTCTGGAACGCCTCCCGAACGGTCAGGCGATGTGCGCCGCCATGCATCTCCCGGGCGAATCGTGACGGGCCGTCTGGGCGCGGGGCCGCCGGTCTGTATACTGGAAAGTCTGTGGTCCGTGCCGCCCAGTGGGGGCGGCGGACAATCGGCGGAACCCCCCAGGCGCCCGGGGCGGAACCGACACCGTGCAAGGAGCGTCCACATGCATAAAGTCGCCATCGTAGGCCGACCCAACGTCGGCAAATCCAGCCTGTTCAACCGCCTCATCGGCCGCCGTGAGGCCGTCGTGGCCGACCTTCCCGGCGTCACCCGCGACGCCAAGGAAGGCCTGATGCTGCACCAGAACCACCGCATCACCCTGATCGACACCGGCGGCCTCTGGAGCGGCGACGAGTGGGAAGACGCCATCCGCCAGAAAGCCGAGTGGGCCATGGAAGGCGCGCAGGCCGTCATCTTCGTCCTCGACCCCCGCGAGGGCCTCAGTGCCGCCGACTACGAGGTCACCGACTGGCTGCGCCGCCTCGGCAAACCCGTCATCATCGCCGCGAACAAGATCGACAGCCCCAAGCACGAGGTCTACATGGCCGAACTGTGGGGCCTGGGCTTCGGGGAACCCGTCGCCATCAGCGCCGAACACGCCCGCGGGCTCGACGACCTGCTCGACCGCGTCATGGAGCACCTGCCCGAGGACACCGAGGACGTCCCGGAAATCGCGCCCATCCGCATCTCCCTGATCGGCCGCCCGAACGTCGGCAAGAGCAGCCTGCTGAACGCCATCACCCAGACCGACCGCGCCATCGTCGCCGATATGCCCGGCACCACCCGCGACTCCCTGGACGTCGAGTGGGACTACGGCGGTCAGCGCTTCGTGCTCGTCGACACCGCCGGCATCCGCAAGAAACCCGACACGGCCGTCGAGGACTACGCCATCCAGCGTTCGCAGGCCGCCATCGGCCGCAGCGACCTGATCTGGCTGGTCGTGAACGCCGGCGACCTCGGCGACCACGAACTGAAACTCGCGAACCTCGCGTACGACAGCGGCAAACCCGTGATCGTCATCGTGAACAAGTGGGACCTCGTGCCCGACTCGGACCTCAAGGCCACCGAGAAGGAACTCAACCAGAAGCTCCACCACATCAGCTACGCGCCCCGCGTGTACACCAGCGCCATCAACGAGTACGGCATTCACGAGATGCTGGCCGAGGCCATGAAGCTCCACGAGAAATGGCAGAGCCGCATTCCCACCAGCGAACTGAACCGCTGGCTGGGCGTCTGGCAGATGCGCCAGAGCGTCCCGAACTTCCACGGCAAGAAACTCAAGATGTACTTCATGACCCAGGTGGAAACCGCGCCCCCGACGTTCGCGATCTTCTGCAACCGCGCCGACTTCGTCACCCGCGCCTACGAGGGCTTCCTGCAGAACCGCATCCGCGAGGACCTGCAACTCGCCGGGATTCCCGTGCGCCTCAAGTGGAACGAGAAAGGCCCGTACAAACGCGGCAAGAACGCCGAGAACGACGATTGACCCGAGCGAGGCGAGAGGAAGAAAAACGGGTTCCGGGTTGTCAGCGAAACAGACGGAATCCGCATGAGTTTCATCACCTGCTCCCGCTCCGGCGGGAGTTGTTCATGACCCGTCAGCCGTTCACGGCGCGGCCCCCTGTCACGCCGCTGCCGCCGGTCACGGCGCCTGTCCCGTGAAGTACTTTCGGGCCAGGGCCACGGCGTCCAGGCCGACCTGATGCCCGATGCGCCGCCCGGCGAGGTCGTCGGGTTCGATGTGAATCCCGCCCCAGATGCAGGACTGCCCGGCCTGATCGGCGGCGTCGAAGTACGTGGCCCACTGCAGGCGCACGGGCACGGTGTTGCTGGTCCGGTCGATCAGCAGCGCGCCGGGCTGGACGGTGACCTCGTGCAGGCCGCCGGGGAAGAAGGCGCTGCCGGTCAGGTCGGTCAGGACCTCGGCGGCCGCGCGGCTGAACGTGGAGTGACCGGACACGAAGCCGGGGAAGGCCGGGCTGACGAAACTGGCCGCCTGGTACGGCACCCAGCGCAGCGGATCGATCCACTGGACGCCGGCGGCGGCACTCCAGCCGCGCACCATGGCCTTCCCGCCGCGTTCCTCCAGGACGTTCACCTCGTCCTGAATGCCGCGCATGCCCTGCGTGGCGACGAAGCGGACGAGAGAGATGGGGCGGGCGGTGTCGGTCTGGCGTTTGACGTCCCACGCGGCGATGGCGGCGTCGTGCAGCGCGCCGTTCAGGGCGAGGTACATCTTCAGGTCCCATTCCAGGCGGCCCAGTTCGGGGCCGCGTCCGCCCAGGCGGCGCTGGAAGGTGGGGGCGTCGGCGGCGGCGTTCGCCAGGACGTTCCAGTGGCCGGGGGGCGTCTCGGCGCGCGGGCCGTCCGCCCAGTACTCCGCGATGACCCGGCCGTAATCGGCGAGCCGCACCACGTTCGGCGGGTAGGGGAGGCCGGTGGCGGGGTTCAGGGGGTGTCCGGCGCCGTCGTTGCGGCCCGGCGTGTTGTTGCCCAGCGCGGCCGGGGAGATGTCGGTCGTGGTGTCCACGCGGTCGTCCAGTTGACTCTGGCGGCGCAGCAGGTCCGGAATCCAGCGGGCGCGCATCTGCGGGTCGTTCAGGCTGGGGGCGGGGCCGGGGTCGTGGTAATGGCGGCCCCGGCGGGTCATGGCGAAGGGTTTCACGGCGCCCCAGTGGGCGCCCATGTAGGGTTGCGGGCCGCTCTGCGGAATGCCGTTCTGCGTGAACGGCTGGGCCAGCAGCAGGCGCTGCCAGCGGTCCGGGTCGTTCAGGGTGACGCCGGGCTGTTCGGGGCGCAGGGGTTCGTTGCCGAAGCGGTAGCCGCTGGTGTCGGCGTACCCGCCGCGTTCGTTGGAGCCGTCGTCGCGGTTCAGGTCCAGGATCGCCTGCCCGGTGCGGTTGCCGGTCGCGCTGGCCCGGTCGCCCTGCGTGCCGGTGTCGGCGGGGTCCAGGCCCAGGTGCCGCAGGCGGTCGTCGAAGCACGCGCCGAGCGCCGGGACGGTCGCGGTGAAGCGGGCGCTCAGGACCCGGTGCGCGGCGCGGTTCACGGCCTCCTCGACCTGGGCGGGCGTGCCGCCGCGCTGCTCGTTCACGAACACGCCCTGCGCGACCGGGTCGAAGGCGGCCCAGGTGTCGTACATGGCGGCCGACAGGTGGAACAGGGTGCGGGCGTGCACCGTGGGTTGCGGCAGGACGTTGCGGATGGCGTTCAGGGCCAGTTCGTTCCACACGCGCGCCGCCGAGTGGCCCGGCGCCTCGATGGCCGCCCACGCCTGCGTGCTCAGGGGGCAGCTGACGGGCTGGGTGGGTGGGGGCGGTCGGGGGCAGCTGGTCAGCCCGGCGCACAGCGCGGCGCCGAGCAGCAGCAGGCGGCGCCGGGCAGGCGTGCAGATTAAGGAGGCCTTCATCTGGTGTCAGTGTAGGCGGATTCCCGGTCAGTTGCGGCGCGGATCACGCTGCGGGCGCCCCGCGTGGAGCGCTCGTACGGATTCCGTTTGTTTCGCCAACAATCCGGAACTTCACCGGGTCGTCAACTCCACGTCCGGAACCCGTTTCTCTCCTACTCTGCGGAGCAGCTCTCCGAGTCGCATCCGCTCGGATTGAATGGCTTTATAAGCCCTTCAATCGGAGTCCGTATCAGGGCCGGTAGGTCTTGATCAGCCCGCCGAAGCCGCTGAGGGTCCGCGCGCGGTAGAACACCAGGCTGACCGGCAGGTTGCTGCCGCTGCTGGGCACGAAGTCGATGTTCAGCCGGTCGCTCTGCGGGCGCCACAGCAGGACCGGCTCGTCGGGTTTCAGGGCGTTGCCGGTGCGGGGCAGCTTGATGGTCTGGGTGATCGGGCCGTCCTGGATGTTCATGGCGCCGCGGTAGAGGCCGCCGCGCGGGCTGAGGGCGACGGCGGTGCCGGCCGCACCGTTGACCTCCAGGTCGTACAGCACGCCGTAGTTGCCGCTCAGGCGGACGCCCTGGCCGGTCAGGACGTCCGTGCCGGTCAGGGCCGGATCCACCCGCCCGTCCCCGATCACGATGCGGGCCGGCAGGGCGCCCAGGTTCACGCGCAGGGACCGCACCGCTCCGGGGAAGGTGCCGCGCACGTGCTTGCCGTCCGGGCGCAGGTACGGCAGCTGCTGCATGACCTGCGCGGTGGGTGGCAGGGCGTCCTCGAGCATCAGGAAGGTCAGTTCCACCCGCCCCGAAGTGATCAGGTCCTGCATGACGTTCACGCCGCTCCCGGCGCCCAGGGTGGGGCTGGCGTACACGGCGGCCGTCTGGCCGGGCAGCAGGTTCAGGACCGTGCCGCCCCCCGACGCGAAGTACTCCAGCAGCGTCACCTGCCCCAGGATGCCCTCGATGCGGGTGGGGGCCGTCTCGCCCAGGCGTTCGCTGCGCACCTCGACGGGCCGGCTCTCGAGGTTGCGGGCCATGACGTACAGCCGCGCGGGGCGGCCCAGGCCGTTCAGGTGGTAGGCCAGCAGGCGCGCGCGGCCCGCGAGGCTGTCCTGGTACAGCACGCCGCTCTGTGCGGGCACCTCGGGGCTGTCACTGAACAGCAGCGGGTAGCTGGGCGACTCGGTGGTGGTGGGCGTGGCGGACGGGTAGGACAGGATCTGCGGGTCCGGGAAGGAATCGCCGGGCTGGCCGTACTTCAGCGCGTACGTGAGGGGAGTGTCGACGGGCGTGCCCTCCACGCGGATGGAACGCGTGAACGGCTGGCTCTGCAGCCCGCGGGCGTTCGTGACGGTCAGGCTGATGGTGTACGTGCCGGGCTGGAAGTACGCGTCCTGCCGGCCGGTCCAGCGGCGGGCGGTGATGTCCGCGCCGTCCGGGTCGAAGGGGTACTCGGTGTACACGACCCGTTCGCCCGGCGCGTACACGGTCTTGTCGGTGCTGAAGCGCGCCTGCGGGATCAGCGGGTTGCCGCCGTCACGCAGCGCCGTGAGGGTGAAGGTGCGCCCGTCGTCGCTGCTCAGGTTGGCGTTCAGGGCGTCGGCCAGGGTGCGGGCGCTCACGTACAGCACCCCGCCGAGCGTGGTGACCGTCCCGGCAGGCTGCGTCTGACCGTTCAGGGCGGCGCTGTTCTGGCGGGTGTCGACGCTCAACCGCGCGAGTTGCACCTGCCCGGCCGTGCCCAGCAGCGGCTGTCCCAGCAGCGCCGCCGTCTCGCGCAGCGGCAGCAGCGTGCGGCCGCCCACGACCCTGGGGGCCGCCAGCAGCGCGGCCGGCTCGCCGTTCACGAAGGTGGCGGTCTGGTCCACCGTGAAGGTCAGCTGCACCGACCCGAGCGTGGGCTGCGCGGCCAGCACGGTTCCCGACGCGGCCGCCGCGAGGGCGACCGTGAGAACGCCGCCCTGCGTGGGCGGCGCCAGCAGGGCCAGCAGCGTCAGCAGCCGCGTTCGTCCGGGGCGACGCGGGCGGCCCGGAGCGGGCGGCGCGGAAGGGCAGGAGGGGGAACGCAGAAACCGCATCCGCCGAGTATGCCGCCTGGGCCTGACCGGTGTCTGTACCGCGCGGCCCGCGGGACGCTGCCTGACCGTACCGTTAAGGAGACAGGGGGCGCGGTCGGCGGCCGTCCGGGCTGGGGGGGAGAGGGGGGGGCGGCCCCCCGGCGGGCGCGGGGAACTGGGGGGCGCGCTTTCAGTTCTGCTGCGGCGCAGCGGCATACACTGAACCATGACCGGGGTCAACGCTGGAGTGGACGCAGGGCAGGGAGCGGAGGGCCGCCCGTGAAACGGCTGTCCTGGCTGTGGGGGCTGCTGATCAGCGCGGTGCTGCTGCTGATCGTGCTGGGGCTGGCCATGCCGCGCGCCGGCAACAGCGAGATGAACCTGACGGACTTCACGGCGGCCCTGCAGCGCCGGCAGGTCAGCAGCGTGACCATCACGTACCAGAACGGCACCGCGCAGCTCAGCGGCATGCTGCAGGGGGGCCGCAGCTACCGCACGCGCACGCTCGCGGCCGACCCGGCACTGAACCTCGCGTCGCTGCAGGCGGCGGGCGTGACGGTGTCGTATGCGGCCCCGTCGCGGCTGAGCGTGCTGGGCGCCCTGAGTCTGCTGCTGACCGCCGCGCTCGTCGTGGGACTCGTGATCCTGTTGCTGCGCGGCCGTCAGGGGGGTGGGACGGACGCGGCAGGCACGTTCGGGAAGTCGAAAGCCGCCGTCATCAGCGAGGGCCAGATCAAACTCAACTTCACCGACGTCGCCGGCTGCGACGAGGCCAAACAGGACCTCCAGGAAGTCGTCGATTTCCTCCGCCACCCCGAGAAGTACCACCAGCTCGGCGCCCGCATCCCCCACGGCGTGCTCCTCGTCGGCCCCCCAGGCAGCGGCAAGACCCTCCTGGCAAAAGCCGTCGCCGGTGAGGCCCGCGTCCCCTACTTCAGCATCAGCGGCTCCGACTTCGTCGAGATGTTCGTCGGTGTCGGCGCCGCCCGCGTCCGCGACCTCTTCGAACAGGCCCGCAAGGCCGCCCCCTGCATCGTCTTCATCGACGAGATCGACGCCGTCGGCCGCAAACGCGGCGTGAACATGCAGGGCGGCAACGACGAACGCGAACAGACCCTCAATCAGCTGCTCGTCGAGATGGACGGCTTCTCCAGCGGGCAGGAGGTGATCATCCTGGCCGCCACGAACCGCCCGGACGTGCTGGACGCCGCGCTGCTGCGCCCGGGGCGGTTTGACCGGCAGGTGGTGGTGGACGCGCCGGACGTGCGGGGCCGCGAGCAGATCCTGCGGATTCACGCGCGGAAGAAACCGCTGGATGCCAGCGTGGACCTGGGGGTGGTGGCGCGGCGCACGGCGGGCATGGTGGGCGCGGACCTGGAGAACCTGCTGAACGAGGCGGCGCTGCAGGCGGCGCGGTCGGGGCGGACGCGGATCGTGGGACGGGACGTGGACGAGGCGCGGGACCGGGTGCTGATGGGGCCGGAGCGGCGGTCGCTGGTGGTGCGGGAGGCGGACCGGAAGGTCACGGCGTACCACGAGGTCGGGCACGCCCTCGCCGCCCAGCTCCTGCCCCACGCGGACAAGGCGCACAAGCTGACGGTCGTGCCGCGCGGGCGCAGCCTGGGCAGCGCGCTGTACACCCCCGAGGACCGCATGCATCACACCCGCGCGGCGCTGCTGGACCGCATCTGCGTGGCGCTGGCCGGGCACGCCGCCGAGCAGGTCGCGACCGGGCAGGTCACGACCGGGGCCGCCAGCGACTTCCAGCAGGCGACCGGCATCGCGCGGCGCATGGTGACCGAGTGGGGCATGAGCGAGGTCGGGCAGCTGGCCCTGGAGCAGGACAGCGGCTCGTATCTCGGGTACGGCCCGCGGCAGGGCGCGTACAGTGACCGCACGGCCCAGGCCATCGACGGGGAAGTCAGCCGCATCCTGAACGGCGAGTTTCAGCGGGCACTGGCCCTGCTGGGCGAGCACGCCCACGTCCTGCACCGGCTGACGGACGAACTGGTCCTGCGGGAGAGCCTCAGCGGCGAGGACGTGCAGACCGTGCTGGGCGGCGGCACCCTCGCGCCCCTGGCCCCCGACACCCGCACGGTCGAGCCCGCCACGCCCACCGGGAAGCTCACGCCGGGACCCGCGTAGGCGGATGGCAGAAAGCAGATGGCAGATGGCGAATTCCTGCCTCTGCCATCTGCCTTGAGCCATCTGCTGGCTGCTGGCTGCCCGTGGGTCAGTTCTGTCCGGGTACGGCGCACTGGCCGTCCTCGCAGCCGTCGGCGGGGGTGTCCGCGCCGATCATCTGAAGGGGGGCGGGGTGGGTCTCCTGCCAGACCTGCGTGAGGGCGGCCAGCAGCGTCTGGGGGTCCTGCGCGCCGTTGACGCCGTACTTGCCGCCCAGCACGAAGAACGGCACGCCGCTGATGCCCAGCGCCTGCGCCTGCGCCTCGTCCTGGCGGACGGCCTGCGCGTGGCGGCCGTCGAGCAGGGCGGCGCGCACTTCGGTGCCGTCCAGGCCGACCTCGCCGGCCAGGCGGACCAGGGTGTCGGGATCGCTGACGAGTGCGCCCTCGCTCATGTAGGCGCGCAGCAGACGTTCCTTCATGGCGTCCTGGCGGCCGTGCGCGGCGGCGTGGTGGATCAGCTGGTGGGCCAGGAAGGTGTTGCCCAGGCGGGCGCGTTCGAAGTGGTACTCGAGGCCCTCGTCGGCGGCGACGCGGGTCATGTGGTCCATCATGCCCTGCGCCTCGTCGGCGCTGCGGCCGTACTTGCGGGCCAGGGCGTCACGCATGTTCAGGGGGTGCTCGGCGGGCGTGCCGGGGTCGAGTTCGAAGGAGTGCCAGACGACCTCGACCTGATCACGCTGCGGGAACTGGGTCAGGGCGCTTTCCAGGCGGCGTTTGCCGACGTAGCACCAGGGGCAGGCGACGTCGGACCAGATGTCCACGCGGAGCTTGTCGGGGCTGGAGGGGGTGAAGGCGGTCATGCCCCCATTCTCCCATGCTTTACAAAACAAAGCGGCATCTGGCGCACAATGCCCCCCGCGCGCGTGCCACCCGCCCCCGCCCCGATCATGAACCCACGCCGGGCGCGCCCTCAGCGGGCGTCAGCCACGGCGTGCTACCACTACCCTATGCCCCGTCCTCACCCACGCCCCACGCTGCTGCCCACCGCGCTGCTGCTCAGCGCACTGGCCGGCGCCCAGGCCGCCCCGCCCGACCTGGGTCAGGCCGCCACCCGCGCCGCTGCCGCCGTGAACGGCGTGCTGCGCAACTGCCCCGCCAGTTTCAGCCGCGTCGGCACGCCCGCCAAGCAGTGCGTCGGCGCGCCCGGCACCACCGAACAGGTCCGGCTGCAACTGGGCGCGGCGCTCGGCAGCGACCTGTACGGCGTGTGGCGCAGCCGCGACGAGCAGCGCAGCGTCTACAACTGGCTGCGCACCCCCGGCGGCTTCGTGTACCTGCGCCTGCAACCCGACCCGGACGGCCGCGCCCGCACGCTGGTGTACCTGGACACGCCCCCGGACCCGCTGCCCACCGCCCCCACCCCGGCCGTGACCCTGACGCCCGTCCAGCCCCCCGCCCCTCAGGCCCCCACTCCCCAGCCAGCCGCCACCCAGCCGGCTCCCCCCCCGGACGCGGCGACCCGCACCCCTCAGGCCCCCACGGCCGCGCCGCTGCCGTTCCGGCGGCCCCTGTCCCTGCAGACGCCACGCCTGAACGGCCCGGACGTGCTGGCCGTACAGAACCGCCTGATTCACCTGATGCGCCCGGTGCGTACGGGACACGGGGACGGCTGGTTCGGGCCGGTCACGGCCGCCACCGTGCGCGCCTTTCAGGCCGGCAACCGGCTGCCCGTGACCGGCCGGGTGGACCGCGCCACCTGGGAGCGGCTGTTCGCGGCGGACGCCGCGACCTTCACGCCGCCGCCCGCCCCGTGAACCGGCCTCTCCGGGACCGCCGGCCGGACGCGCGGCCCCGCGCGAGCGGCGCGATGCCCCCACTACATGAGACGCGCGGTCAGCGGCCACCCCGCCGGACGACCCGCCGGAAGGTGGTGGAAGGCGCGCCTGGACGGCCACCAGCCGGTTTTTCGTTCGGATGAGGGCTGCACGTCAATTCTCACGCCCCCCAGGTACAGTACAGGTCAACATGAAGCTGCCCGTCATCATCCTTTCATCTGCTCTGCTGCTGGCAGGCGCGGGTTCAGGACTGGCCCAGACCGCAGCCACCACCGACCCCTTCCAGCGCGGCGCGCCGGCCGCCAGCACCCCCAGCGTCAGCGTCACGGGCGCCAGCGCCGTTCCGGGCGCCCCCATCACCCTGACCGGCGTGCAGAACGCCACCTTCGGCTCCCCGCGCGCCAGCAGTCAGGGCAGCGCCACCCGCGTCGTGTTCGATCTCGCGCCCGGCGTCACCTACACCCTGACCCCCACCTTCACGGGCCTGCGCGTGGACGTGCAGGGCGCGCGGGTGCAGCCGGCCGTGACCGCCCGTCTGGGCAGCAGCGTCACCGAATACCGCGCCGGGGCCGGGCAGGCCACCCTGATCACGCCCTTCCCGCTCTCCCTGAACGACGGCTGGAAGGCCCAGGAAGCCACCCTCGCCACCGGCAGCCGGGTGCTGATCATCGACATCGGGGCCGGCGTCACGGGCGGCGCCCCGGGCAGCCGGGTGCTGGCCAGCGCCCCGGTCAGCGCGGCCGCGCGGGCCGTCCTGAACGCCCCCACCCAGACCGCCGCCCCCGCCTCGCTGCCGCCCGGCGACACCGTCACGCGCAGCGGGCAGGTCCTGCCGCCCGCCCCGGCCCTGCCCGGCGACGACACCGCCCGCCCCAGCGACCTGAGCGGCCGGGTGCCCGGCACGCCCAGGGGCGACCTGCTGGCCCCGCCCCGGCTGGGCAAGAGTCCCGGCCAGACCCGCGTGGTCCTGGACCTGCCGCCCGGCGCGACGTACCGCATCAGCCCCGGCCCCAGCGGCCTGAGCATCGACCTGACCGGCCTGACCGTCACCGCGCAGGGCGAGCGTGACCTGAGCCCCGAACTGCGCGAGTGGCGTTCCGAGGGCCGCGCGGGCGGCGGGACCGTCACGCTGCTGACCGCCGCGCCCACCACCGCCCGCAGCGGCTGGCGTGCCCAGCTGCTCCCGCCTTCCAGCGGCGACCTGTCCCGCCTGGCCATCGACCTGTCGCCGGCCATGGCCGACCTGACGCCCCTGTCGCCCGCGGAGCGGGCCGTGGCGGCCGTTCCGCCCGTGCTGGCCACGCGCGGAACCGCCCTCCTGGCCCTGAGTGCCAGTTACGTGAAACCGCGCGTCGTCATCGACGCCGGGCACGGCGGCCGCGACCCCGGCGCGGTCGGTTCGGTCATCGAGAAGGAGGTCACGCTGGACGTCGCGCTGCGCGTCCGCGACCTGCTCACCCCCGCCGGCGTGGACGTCGTCCTGACCCGTGACAGCGACCGCGAACTCAACAGCAACAAGAACGCGGACCTGCAGCTGCGCGCCGCCATGGGCACCCCCGGCACGCAACTGTTCGTCAGCATTCACGTGAACGCCATGGACGCCCGCAACGCCCTGAAAGGCTACGGGGTGGAAACCTGGTGGAACCCCAACCACCCGCGCAGCAGCGCCCTGGCCGCCCTGCTGCAGGGCAGCATGGTCAGCCAGACCGGCGCGTTCAACCAGGGCCTGAAGAACAGCCAGTCGCTGAGCGTCCTGCGTAACAGCCGCGTCCCGGCCGCCCTGGTCGAGATCGGCTTCGCCAGCCACCCGGTCGACGGGCAGAACCTGAAGGACAGCAACTACCTCGACCGGGTGGCGCTGGGCATCGCCCAGGGCATCCGCGAGGCCCTGATCACGGGCGTGACCGCCGACGGGAACCGCGCCGGCCCGCCGGTCGCGGCGGCCCGCACCGCCGCCCGCCCCTGATACGGACGCCGGTTGAAAGGGGTGCAGAACCCTTCAACCCGAGCGGAGGCGAGTGGGAGCAAAGCGGGTTCCGGTCGTGCAGGTGGCAACCCGGTGAAGTTCCGGGGTGTCAACGCCACGACCGGCAGTCCGTGTGACCCGGCGCGCCGGGAGGTCCCGCGCGGGGCACAATGGACACCATGACCGATCCTGTCCCGGCCCCCGCCTTCCGTGAGCGTGTCCTGGCCCTGGTGGCCCGTATTCCAGAGGGGCGCGTCATGACCTACGGGCAGCTGGCGCTGCTGGCCGGCACGCCCGGCGCGGCGCGGCAGGCGGGGTTCGTGATGAACTCGCTGGTGGGCAGCGCGACCGACGGAACCAGCCTGCCCTGGCACCGCGTGATCAACGCGCAGGGCCGCGTCAGCACCCACAAGGTGGGCTTCGGTGACATGCAAGAAGCCCTGCTGCGCGCCGAGGGGGTGCCGCTGGATTCCTCGGGCCGCTGCGACCTGGCCGCGCGGCAGTGGTGGCCGCAGGAGCAGCGGGACGCGCCGCCCGAACCGCTGCTGTGACCGGCGCCCGGCATGAAGAAATTCCCCCGGCACCCCACCCACATGTCCCGGCGGGCCAGTCGTATGCTCGGCACATGAACAGACGAACGCAGCGTGAAGCGGGTGACGTGCTCTCCTGGGCGCTGGGCGTCACGGCCGGCCTGGTGCTGGGCGTGACCCTGCTGATCGCCACCCCCCGCCTGATGACCCCGCCCGCTGCCGCCGGAACAGGCCAGGAGGCGCAGGCCCCCATGAGCGGCGCCGACGCGAAGGGCAACGCGACCCCCTCCACCGGAACGCAGCCCACCAAATCCCCGTCCACCAAACCGGCCGCGGCCACCCCCGGCCCCACGCCCGCCGCTGAATCCACGGCCCCCACCGGCGCCGGGAACGCCGCGGCCGGCGAGAAGGTCTTTGCCGGGAACTGCGCCGGCTGTCACGGCGCGAACGGTGGCGGCGGTATCGGCCCGGCCCTGAACACCCCTGACGGACCGAAAGCCTGGACGGACCCGCAGTTCCTGACCGCCCTGCGCCAGGGCAGGACGCCGGAACGTGAACTGGGCGCCGTGATGCCCCGCTTCAGCGCCGCGCAGATCAGCGACGAGGATGTGGCGAACATCCACGCGTACATCAAGACCCTGAACTGACCCGCGGGAAGTCAAGCGTATCTGCAGGCCGCGTGGCGGCAACGCTGCGTTACGCTGCGGGCCTCGTGACCCAGCCCTCCCTGCCCGCCCGTGACCTGTGGCGCACCCTGCGCCTGACCCTGCCGGACCTGTGGCGCGCCCAGCCGCCCGTCACGGCGGGCCTGTTCCTGAGCGGCGCGGCGCAGGGCGCGCTGCCCGCCGTGACCATCCTGATCGGGAAGTGGACGGTGGACGGCGTGAGCGGCCTGCTGGCCGGGCAGAGCGTGAACCTCCCGGCGCTGGCAGTCGCGTGGGTGGGCGCGGCGCTGCTGTCACAGGTCACGGCGACCGTCACGCAGGTCATGCAGGGCGTCGCCGCCGATCACTACACCCTGCACGTGAACCAGCGCCTGATGCGCCGCATGACCGAATTGCAGGGCCTGGACGTGCTGGAAGACCCGCAGTTCCACGACGACATCGAGGTGCTTCAGGGCGGCGCGAGTCACCGCCCGCTGAACCTGCTGTCCACGCTGGTGTACGCACTGCGCGGCGTGGTGGCGGCCGTCAGCGTGGCGGCCACGCTGCTGCTGGTCGGGTGGTGGGTGCCGCTGGTGGTCGTGGCGGGCCTGCTGCCGCTGCTGTCCCGGCAGATGGCGTTCTACCGGCTGGGCTGGAGCCTGTTCATCCAGAACACCCCCGAGGCGCGCGAAGTGAACTACCTGTCCCGCGTGGCCCTGCGCCACGAGTACGCCAAGGAGGTCCGCCTGTACGGCCTCGCCCCGCACCTGCAACGCGAGGCGTTGACCCGCACCCGCGCGTACCAGGACACCCTGCGCGCCCAGCGCACCCGCGGCCTGCTGGCCCTGCTGCCCTTCGAGGCGCTGTCGCTGCTCGTCACCGGGGGCCTGTTCGCGTTCGTGGTCGCGCAGGCACAGGCCGGGCGGGTCGGGGCGGGCAGCGTGGCGCTGGTGATCACGGCGCTGGCCGCCCTGCGCCAGGAACTGAGCCGCCTGACCGAACTGAGCAGCAACGGCACGCAGCACCTGAACTGGTTCGCCAAACTGCACGCCTTCCTGAACGCGCCCGGCGGCGTGCAGAGCCCCGCGCAGCCGCGCTCGCTGCCCGCCGACAGCGCCATCACCCTGGAGAACGTCAGCTTCGCGTACCGCGACCAGCCGCCCACACTGCGGGACGTGACCCTGACCATCCCCGCCGGGCAGACCGTCGCCATCGTCGGCGAGAACGGTGCGGGCAAGAGCACCCTGATCAAACTGCTCCTGCGCTACTACGACCCCACCGCCGGTCGCATCCTGATCGGCACGGGCGCGGCGCAGACCGACCTGCGCGACCTCGACCTGAACGACTGGCGCGCGGGCGTCGCCGCCGTCTTCCAGGATTTCGCCCGCTTCGAATGGACGCTGCGCGAGAACATCCTCCTCGGGCAGCCGCAGGACGACGCCCGCCTGAATGCCGCCGTGCAGGGCAGCGGCCTGAACACCGTCCTGACGGGCACCCACACGCTCGACACCCGCCTGGGGCAGGCGTTCGGCGGCGCGGACCTCTCCGGCGGTCAGTGGCAGAAACTCGCCACCGCCCGCGCCCTGTACCGAGGCGCCCGCGTGCTGATCCTCGACGAACCCACCGCCGCCCTCGACCCCCGCAGCGAGGCCGAGGTGTTCGACACCTTCGCCGCCCTGGCACGCGGCCGCACCACCCTGCTCGTCACGCACCGCCTCGGCAGCGTCCTGATGGCCGACCGGGTCCTCGTCATGAAAGCCGGACAGATCATCGAGGACGGCACCCACGCCGCCCTCCTCGCGCGCGGCGGCGAGTACGCCGACCTGTGGGCCCTCCAGGCCCGCCAGTACGAGGAACAGGCAGAAGAGGACCAGACAGAACCCGTCCTGGCCTGACGGTCAGGGCAGTGATACACCCATCAGGGGTAATGCATATGAGGCAAGTTCACAAATCACCGCGAATAGGGGTTGACACAGACCTCGGTTGGTCTTCCGCACAGCACACCGCTTTGTCCCCAATCGCACTCGATCATTCTGGTGCGTGGTAACATTGGCAGTGCGAATCGCGACCGTAGATCAGCTCCTGGACGCTCTTGACACCCTTTTCGCGGATGGTTCCGATTGGACGCGACGAGAGCAAGTCGATCCCTGGATTCGTATTTTCAGCCAGGAGCATCACCCGCTGAATACCGATCTTCCTGATGCCAATCTGGTGTCTTGGTTTAGGCAGGGTCTACTCCCTCCCGGCGAGGCTCGAATGGCACTGGACCTCGGGTGTGGCCTTGGCCGTAATACCCGCTGGTTCGCTCGCCAGGGGTATCAAGCCACTGGCATCGATCTGTCGGCCTACGCCATCGACCAAGCGAAGACGCGTGCCAACGAAGGGGGTGTCACCTTCTTGGAGGGCGATGTCCTGCGTGAGCGCATTTCTGGCGGCCCGTTCGATGTGGTCTATGATTCAGGCTGCTTCCATCATCTTCCACCGCACCGTCGAATCTCCTACCTTCGTACCCTCGAGACTGTCCTAAAACCTGGTGGTCTCTTCGGCATCTGCACCTTCGCGTGGGGGCAGATGGGCAGCGAAGATGATGACCTCACGCTTCTGCGCCAAGGCCACCTTGAAGGTGGCATCGCGTACACCATGGACGATCTGCGTCAGGTCTTTTCTACGCTGGAGTTTATAGAGGGTGGCGCCTTGCAGGTGAAGGAAGAACAGACCGGAGAGGTGTTCCAGATGCCCTTCCTGCACGCAGCGCTGTTTCGGCGGGGTCAAGCCGAGGAATAGGAGGGCTGAGCTGTGCAGCCGCAGGGTTCGTGGCGCGATCAGCCTTTGAGGTCGCTGAATTTCAGGTTATGCGCCAGGACGTTCAGAGCCACTTTCAGTCGCAGGCTGAGTAGTGTCTTGACCTGCCCCCATCGGAGTCCTGCTCCAACGAGGACGGAGAACGCCGACTCAATGCATTTTCTGGCCGCGCCGTACTCTGGCTTCCAGCGAGGATCGACCTGTCTTGCGTTGGTTTTTGGCGGCGTCAGGCAGCTGCCTGACTGGTAGCCTTTGTCTCCAATCTGTTTTGGCGCTCCGTAAGAGGGCCATTCCCGATTCATCTCCCACAGCACACTGAAATCATGTTCGTTTGCAGGTCGGATCACGTATCGGACGATCCGACCGTGAAGTGCAGACCACGCGTGCAATTTGAATCCATACACGGGTCCAGACGTACTGAAGCCGTACCGTGCCCCTCGAAACTTGCAGCGTGGTGCCCGTTTGAACGTGCAGACTGGGAGTGGCTCAGAATCCACGGCGACGAAGTCTAGGCACTGGACTTCGGTGGCGAGCTGTTCAACGACTGGCGTGAGGCGAGCCAGACGAATCCGAGCCTGTGGCTCAGAAGGGAACTGTGGGAAGTGGTTGATTTTGAGAAAACGCCACCACCGACTGAAGTAGGGCACCTTGTGGAGCTTCTGGAGGATGGCGACCGCGAGCAGGTCTGCATCTGAGATTTTCTCGTGTCGATGGAGGAGCTTGGCTGGAATATGTGGTGCAATCCAGTGGCTGAGGTTCGTAACCGCCTCGCGGAGCGGCAATACAGTCAGATCGGGACGGCCCATACGCACCGTCCCTTTCGCACTTTTCAACGCTGAGGTCAACCCCTATTCGCGGTAAATCACAACCCTCTACGCTGAACTCATGACCACAGAACAGACAGCCGTCGCGCAACAAATGTTCATGTCCCAGAAGAAGGACAAGACGACGTACCTTATCCTTGCACTTCTTCTGGGTGGCCTGGGGATCCATCAATTCTACGTCGGCAATACGACCGCGGGAGTTCTTTACTTACTCTTCTGCTGGACGTTCATTCCCGCGATTCTTGCACTTATTGACGCAATCGCCCACCAGAAGAAAGTCGAGAGCGCCAACATGGAAATTGCACAGCGCCTGTCAGTGACCATGGGCGTTCCGGCTCACGAGATGGTGAAGCTGGCCATGGTCAGTAGCTGACTCCAACCTGACTTCATCAGTGGCGCGGCGCAGAACAGGCCGCGCCACTGAACTATTTGAGCCTGTCCCCCACGTGAATGGCGGCGATGCCGAAGGTCAGCAGGCGGTAGCGGGTGCGGAAGCCCGTGGCGCGCATCAGGCCCGCCAGCCGCTCGGGTTCCGGGAACGCCAGGACGCTCTCGGGCAGGTACGTGTACGCGCCCGCGTTCCCGCTGATCAGCCCGCCGATGCGCGGCAGCACATGCTGGAAGTACACCCGGAACAGGCTGCCCAGCAGGCCCGGCCGTGGCGGCGGGAACTCCAGGATCACGGCCCGCCCGCCCGGCGCCAGCACCCGGTGGAACTCCGCGAGGCCGCGCGCGTAATCCGCGAAGTTCCGGAACCCGAACGCGCAGGTCACCGTGTCGAAACTCCCGTCCGGGTACGGCAGGTTCAGCGCGTCCCCTTCCTCCAGGCGGATGTCGAGGTGCCGCGCGGCGGCCTTCTCGCGGCCGATGGCGAGCATCTGCGGCACGAAGTCACTGCCGATCACCTCGGCCTGCGGGGCGCGGGTCTTGAGTTCCAGCGCGAAATCCGCCGTGCCGGTCGCCACGTCCAGCACCCGCGCCGGATTCAGGGCCAGGGCCTCCTGCGCCGCCGCCCGGCGCCAGCCCCGGTCCACGCCGAGGCTCAGCACGCGGTTCAGAAGGTCGTAACGGGGCGCGATGCTGGCGAACATGGCCTGCACGTCCTTGCCCTTGTCCTGCTTGTCGCCCACCGGCGGCCGGTTCGTCATACCCGCGATCATAGCGGCGCGCGGGCGGGACAGACGGGAAGCCTTCCGCCAGTCCCGCCCGCCGTGGGGATCAGGAGATGATGCCTAGCGTGCGGCCCACCTCGGCGTACGCCTGGAGGGCGTGGTCGAGGTCGTCACGGGTGTGCTCGGCGGTCACGATGTTGCGGATGCGGGCCAGTCCGCGCGGCACGGTCGGGAAGCCCAGGCCGACGGCGAACACGCCCCGGTCGAACAGCAGGCGGCTCGCCTCGAACGCGGCCGTCGCCTCGCCGAAGATGACGGGCGTGATGGGCGTGGTGCTGCCGAAGATGTCGAAGCCCAGGCCCTGCAACTCCGCCTTGAAGTAGCGGGTGTTCTCCCACAGGCGTTCCATCAGGGTGGGGTCGCGCTGCACCTCGTCCAGCGCGGCGGCCAGCGCGCCCACCGTGGCGGGCGCCTGCGCGGTCGAGAACAGGTACGGGCGGGCGCGGTTGATCAGCAGCTCGCGCAGGTCGCCGTGCCCGGCCGCGTAGCCCCCCACGCCGCCCCAGGCCTTGCTGAGCGTGCCGACCTGGATCACGTCGTCGGCGTACTCGAAGCCGAAGTGATGCACGGTGCCGCGCCCCGCCTCGCCCATCACGCCGCTGCCGTGCGCGTCGTCCACGTACGTGACCGCGCCGTAGCGGCGGGCGACCTCCACCAGTCGGTCCAGGGGGGCCACGTCGCCGTCCATGGAGAACACGCCGTCCGTCACGACGAGTTTCAGGCCGTCCGTGTCGTGCTCTTTCAGCAGGCGTTCCAGGTCGTCCGGGTCGGCGTGTTTGTAGACCTTCTTGGTGGCCTTGGTCAGGCGCAGCCCGTCGATGATGCTGGCGTGGTTCAGTTCGTCACTGACGACCAGATCGCCCTCGCGCAGCAGCGCGCCCAGCACGCCCTGGTTGGTCGTGAAGCCGCTGTGCAGCACCAGCGCGCTGCCCGTGTGCTTGAACGCCGCCAGCTGCGACTCGAAGTCCTCGTGAATGCGCAGCGTCCCGGCGATCGTGCGCACCGCGCCTGCCCCCGCGCCCCAGCGTTCCAGGTACTCGGCGGCCCGCGCTTTCAGGGCCGGATGGTCCGCGAAGCCCAGGTAGTTGTTGCTGGCGAGGTTCACGACCTCGCGCCCGTCCACGCGGGTGCAGGCGCGGCTGGCGCTGTCCAGCACGCGCGGGTGGATCAGCAGCCCGCTCTCGCGCAGGCCGGACAGTTCGGCGGTCAGACGGTCGGACAGGGAAGTGGCCATACCCCCGAGTCTAGGCGCGACGCGCCCCCGCCGTCCGTGAGCCGGGGACGCCCCCCGGCCGCTCCAGGTCCGCGACCTGCGGGGCGACCTCCCGGCCCAGCAGCTCGACCGAGCGCAGCATCCGCGCGTGCGGCATCAGCACGTTCGTCATCTGGAAACTCAGGCGGTCCACGCCACCCAGCGCCGCGTGCACGAACCGCAGTTTGGCGGCCACGGTGTCCGGCGTGCCGATCAGGTACGGGCCGGTCGGTCCGCACGCCGCGTCGAACTGCGCCCGGTTCGGCGGCGCCCAGCCCCGCTCGCGGCCCAGCGTGTCCAGCATCCGCGCGTACCCCGGCCAGAAGTCGTCCCGCGCGCCCGCGTCGCTGTCCCCCACGAACCCGAAGGCGTGCACGCCCACCCGCAGGGTGTCCGGGGCGTGCCCGGCCTGCGCGCCCGCCGCGCGGTACAGGTCCACCAGCGGCCGGAACGCCCGGAAGTCCCCGCCGATGATCGCCACCATCAGCGGCAGGCCCAGCCGCCCGGCCCGCACGAACGACTCCGGCGTGCCGCCCACGCCCACCCACACCGGCAACTGCGCCTGCTGCGGGCGCGGGTACACGCCCTGACCCCGCAGCGGCGCGCGGTGCCGGCCCGACCAGTGCACGTGCGTGTCTTCTCGCAGGCGCAGCAGCAACTCCAGTTTCTCGCTGAACAGCGAGTCGTAGTCCTGCGTGTTCAGGCCGAACAGCGGGTACGCCTCGATGAACGACCCGCGCCCCACGACCAGTTCCGCCCGGCCGCGCGACAGCAGGTCCAGCGTGGCGTACTGCTGGAACACCCGCACCGGATCGTCGGCACTCAGAACCGTCACGGCGCTGTTCAGGCGGATGCGGCTGGTTCGCGCGGCAGCGGCCGCCAGGATCAGGGACGGCGCGGAATCCAGGTACTCGGGCCGGTGGTGCTCGCCCACCCCGAAGGAATGCACGCCGCTGCGATCGGCGACCTCGATCTCTTCGAGCAGGTTGGCGAGACGGTCGGCCGGTGAGAGGGTCACGCCCGTGACCGGGTCGGACACCACCGCCGCGAAACTGTCGATTCCGAGTTCCACGCTTCACATTATAAATCGATTTGGAAAGGGAGGCACGGAGACACCTGAGAGCGGGAGGCAAAGAGCACAGAAAAGACCCCCGGCAGGTCCGGGGGCCACTGGACAGAAGGCGTGCTACTGGCTGGTCACGGGCGTCGGTTCGTGCAGCGTGTAGCGTTGCAGGCCCGTAGTCCCCAGGCTGCGCTGGTACGTGCGGCTCCCGTCCGGCAGGTACACGTAGTGCTCGGCGCGCGTCCAGCCCTGCGCCAGATTCCAGCGTTGACGCATGTCCGGCACGAGCGTCCTGAAGTCCGCCGTCACGGCCGCGCTGGCGTACGCCACGCGGTCATGCGTCATCAGTGGCAGTGTCTCGCCCACGTCCAGCGTGCCGTTCGCGTTGCGGTCCTGCCACATCGTCCACTCCAGTAGCAGCACCTTCGCGGCGGCCGGGGCGACCGTCACCGACGCGCCCGCCGGGATCAGCGTGGCGGCGTCCACGGCGCGGGCCGTCTGGTTCATCCACTTCAGCGGGTCCACGTCCACGGCCGTCTTCCCGCTGGGCACGGCCAGCTGGTACACGCTCTCGCCGCCGTCCGTCACCAGGGAAAGGTAGGCACCGGCAGGCGCGGCCGGGAAGCGCACCTCCACGCCGCTGGGCAGGGGAGGCCGGCCGCCCGTCGGGGACGACGAAGCGCCGCACGCGGTCAGGGCTGCGCCCAGCAGGGCCACTGCCGGAATCCACATGGCGCGTTTCATTTCGCACCGCTCAGGTTGCCGCCCAGCAGGGCGCCCTGACTGATCAGGCGGTTCGTCGGTTCGTGCAGGCGGACGCTCAGGCGTTCGTCGGCCTCGGGCACGCTGTTCATGGTCACCACGTACCGGCCGGGCGTGGCCGACGGCTGCCGGACCTCGTGCGCCACCAGCGACCAGCCCTTGCGGCGCGCGCCGCTCTCGGTTGTGCGCCCGTCCGCACTGGTGAACGAGTACGTGAACGCCTCGCTGGCGTAACTGTAGATCGAGTGCGTCTGGTACAGCTCCTCGGTGCTTTCCGGCCGCCCGTTGCGGTTCAGGTCGTTGTAGAGCACGAAGTACACGTTGCAGGTCTGCACGGTGTCCGGCGTTACCACCACGTCCCGCATGCCGTCGGTCTCGCCGCCCTTGAACGGCGAGAGGCAGGCACTCTTCTGAAGGTTCTGAAGCGAGTAACCGTCCAGGTAGACGTTCGCCCGGTTCGCCACGTTGCTGGGAGGGCTTCCCAGATACCCGCCGTACCCGATAGTCTGCAGGTACTGCCCGTTCGCGCCGAAGGCCACGCCACTCAACCGCAGCGTGTCCACGGCCGGGGTGTCCGGGAAGGTGAAGGTCAGACCCATAGGGGCGGGTGGCGGGGGACTGGGGCAGGCGGTCAGGAGCGCACACAGCGCCCCGACCCCACCCAGCCGGATGACATTCATGGTCTTCATACGATGTTCACAGTAGTGGGCGCCCCCGGATCCTGCACGCAGATTTGACGTACGGAGCGGGCACGCAGATAACAGCTGCTGGGCACAGAAGGCAGGTGGCCCCCGGTCCGTCCGGAAGCCACCTGCCCTGTCGTTACCTACCCTGTGCCGCTGTCCTCAGCGGTTCATGATGTGAATCGCCTGCTTGTGCACGGCCTCGGCGGCCTCCAGCACGCTCTCGCCCAGGGTGGGGTGCGCGTGGATGGTCAGGGCGATGTCGCTGGCGGTCGCGGCCATCTCGAGGGCCAGTCCGGCCTCGCCGAGCAGGTCGCTGGCGTGCGGGCCGACGATGTGCACGCCCAGCAGCAGGTCCGTGTCCTTCTCGACGACCATCTTCACGAAGCCGTCGGTGGCCTGCAGCGTCATGGCACGCCCCGAGGCCGAGAGCGGGAACACGCCGGTCTTCACGTCGTACCCCTTCTCTTTCGCCTCGGCCTCGGTCAGGCCCACCCAGGCGAGTTCCGGGCTGGTGTACACCACGCCGGGAATGGCGACGGCGTCCTGCTCGGCGGGCTTCCCGGCAATGACCTCGGCGGCCACCAGTCCCTCCTTCATGGCCTTGTGCGCCAGCATGGGGTTGCTGGCCACGTCGCCCACCACGTAGATGTGCGGCACGTTGCTGCGCTGGCGCGAGTCGGCGGGAATGAAGCCGCGTTCCGTGACGTGCACGCCCGCCTTCTCGGCGTTCAGGCCGTCCGTGCGGGGGCGGCGGCCCACGGCCACCAGCACCCGGTCGAAGACCTCGGTGGTTTTCGCGCCGGTCTTCACGTCTTCCAGTTCCACGTGAATGCCGTCGGCCTTCTTCTCGGCGCGGTTGGCCTTGGTCTGCACGGCGATCTCGATGCCCTGCTTCTTCATGATCTTCGTGAATTCCTTGACGGCGTCGGCGTCCGCGCCGGGAATCACGTTCGGCATGAACTCGATGACCTTCACTTTGCTGCCCATGTTGTTGTACACGTGCGCGAACTCGAAGCCGATCACGCCGCCCCCGATGCACAGCATCCGCGCGGGCACCGGGTCCGGCATGACCAGCGCGCCCGTGGAATCCACGATGCCCTGCTGGTCCACGTCCAGGCCCGGCAGTTTGGCGGGCTCTGAGCCGGTCGCGATGATGAAGTTCGCGGCCGTGTACGTCTTATCCCCGACCTGCACGGTGTGATCGTCGATGAAGCTGGCCTGCCCGGTCAGGTGCGTGACCTTGTTCGCCTTGAACAGGCTGCCCACCCCGCCCGTGAGTTTCCTGACGATGCCGTCCTTCCAGCCGTTCAGTTTGGCGATGTCCAGCTTCTGCTCCCCGAAGGTCAGGCCGAAGTCGGCGGCGTGCCGCGCGGCGGCGATCTGCTCACCGGCGTGCAGCAGCGCCTTGGTGGGAATGCAGCCCACGTTCAGGCACACGCCGCCCACCGAGTCGCGTTCGGCGCAGGCGACCTTCAGGCCCAGCTGCGCGGCGCGGATGGCGGCGTGGTACCCGCCGGGACCCGCACCGATCACGAGCACGTCGTAGTCATAGGATTTCGTCATACCCGGCAGTCTAACGCGCCCCCCGTGAGCCGTCACTGACCTGCCCGCATAGCTGGACGCGGGCCATTCACAACTCCGACTGGTCAAACAGGGGCGCTGGGTGATGGTCGATGGGTTCATACGGACTGCCGTTTGTTTCGCCGAAAATCCGGAACTTCACCTTATTGCCAGCTCCACGTCCGGAGGGGCGTTTCTCTCCTGCTCTGCGGAGCAGCTCTCCGAGTCGCATCCGCTCGGACCCA
This sequence comes from Deinococcus depolymerans, assembly GCF_039522025.1. Lineage (NCBI taxonomy): Bacteria > Thermotogati > Deinococcota > Deinococci > Deinococcales > Deinococcaceae > Deinococcus > Deinococcus depolymerans. The sequence continues at coordinate 255,136 of NZ_BAAADB010000012.1, forward strand.
GCGGGCTTTGCAGCCCATGCAATCGGAGTCCGTATCAGACCTCCAGGAAGTCCGTGATCACGCGGTTCAGGACCCACCAGCCCTCGGCCGTGGCGCGCAACTGCCCGCCGTCCAGGGTCAGCAGACCGCGCGCCACGTTCGCCGCGATGGGCGCCGCGTACACCTGCGGCACGTCCAGGCCACTGCGGCGCGACAGGTCCCCCAGGTTCACGCCCGCCCGCAGACGCAGGCCCATGAACAGCGCGTCCGTGACGAACTCGGTCGCGTCGATGGCTTCCGGCTCGCCCGCCTCGCCGGTCAGCCACTCGTGCAGGTGCGGGTTCGTGCGCCGCACCGTCAACACGTCCGCCGGTCGCGGCCCGCCCCCATCCGCCATCTGCCATCCGCCATCCGCCGGGTAGTGCCCCGCCGCCCCTGGCCCCAGGCCCAGGTACGTGCGGCCCTGCCAGTACGCGAGGTTATGCCGGGATTCCTGGCCGGGCCGGGCGTAGTTGCTGATCTCGTAGCGGGTCAGGCCGCGCGCGGTCAGCAGCGCCTCGGTCTGCTCGAAGCCGCGCCGCTCGTCCTCCTCCTGCACGGTCACGCCCCGCCGCGCGAATTCCGTGCCGGGCTCGATGGTCAGCGTGTACGCGCTCACGTGTCCCACGCCCAGGTCCAGCAGGCCCTGAATGTCACTTTCCAGCGGTTGCCCCGGCACGGCCGTGATCAGGTCCCCGCTCACCCGGAAGCCCGTCCCGATCAGGGTCGTGACCGCCTCACGCGCCTGCTGCGCGTCATGCTGGCGGCCCAGGAAGGTCAGGGTCGCGTCGTCCAGGCTCTGCACGCCCACGCTGGCCCGGTCGAAACCCAGCGCCCGCCAGTGCGCCGAGCGCTCCGGCGTGACCGTGCCGGGGTTCACCTCCAGCGTGTTCTCCAGCCGCCCCCAGCCCAGGTGCCGGCGCACGCTGCCCACCAGCGCCTCTATCTCCGCGTCCCGCAGGAAACTGGGCGTCCCGCCCCCCAGGTACACCGTGTCCAGCTCGACCTCGTACGTGGCGGCCAGCTCCGCCGCCTCGGTTTCCAGCCGCTCCAGGTAGCGTTCCACCATTCCGGCGCGGCGCGTCAGGACATGAAAATCGCAATACGGGCAGATGGTCGGGCAGAACGGCACGTGCACGTACAGGTGCCGCACCACGTCCGGGGCAGGGCTGGGCTGGGCGGCAGGGTCGGCACTCACGCGCGGCAGTCTACGCGTATCCTCGCCGGATGACCGACGCGCCCCTCACGAACGACCGCCAGCGCACCTACACCTGGGCCGACACCGCTCCTGCCCTGGCCGCCCTGCGCACCCTCAGCGGCCTGGAATTCCTGCGCGCCATCGCCCGCGGGGACCTGCCCGCCTCACCCATCGGCCTGACCCTGGGCATGGAACCCCTGCGCGAGGAGGACTTCACGGAGGGCCGCGCCGTGTTCCGCCTGAAACCCCAGGAATTCCACTACAACCCCATCGGCAGCGTGCACGGCGGCGTGTTCGCCACGCTGCTCGACTCCGCGCTGGCCTGCGCCATTCACACCACGCTGCCCGCCGGGGTGGGGTACACCACGCTGGAACTGAAATTCAACTGCGTGCGCCCCCTGATCGCCGGCGGCCCGGAAGTGCAGGCCGTGGGGCAGGTCGTCGCTGCCACCCGCCAGACCGCCATCGCCGAGGGCCGCATCGTGGATGAAGCCGGCAAACTGTACGCGCACGCCACGACCACCTGTCTGCTCCTGCGGTAAACCCCTGCCAGTGAACTTCAGCGGCCGTGCGGCGTGCGGTCCATCCAGGCGCTCAGGGCTTCCGCCACGTTCCCCGGGCTGACCACGACCACCGCCGCGCCCGCCTGGGCCGCTGCGGACGCGGCCGCGCACTCGCCCGCCGGGCCGCCCGCGCTGTCCGCGCCCGTCCAGGCGGGGAACTCGCCGCCCTCGTGGTACTCCACGCCGCCCGCGTCGTTCACCACGCGTTCCGGCACGCTGACCGCCGGGCCGCCCGACAGGGCTGACGGGGCCACCACGATCACGCCGCGCGGGTCCGCCTCGCGCAGCGCCGCCAGCAGCGGCGTCAGGCCCTCATGCACGATCAGTGTCACGCGGCCCTTGCCGTCCACGCCCGCCAGCTCCTCTGCCAGCCCACCCGCCAGGGACGGGGGAGCCGCGACCAGCCACGCGTGCCCTCCCGCGCGACCCTCGAACAGGGCGAGGGCACTGCCGTACACGTCAGACCAGGTGCGGGTGTGTTGCATGACGCCCAGCATAGCGGGCGTGCCTGTTCCCGCCCCGCCCGTCCGGCAGACTGTCCGGCATGACCGCCCCCGACGCCCATCCGCTCGATCTCCTGCGGCAGCAGGCCAGCCACACCGACCCGCGCGACGTGCAGCGCGACCTGAACGCCCGCCCCCTCCCCACCCTGGCGCCCGGAACCTGGGGTGCGGGCGCAGAGGACACCCTGCGCGGCGCGACCGGTATGGAACGCAAGATGCAGATGGAAATGCGCATCGGCCTGGAAGGCCACCTGCACGACCTGCCGCTGCGCCGCACCGCGCCCCTGGCCGACATGACCCTCCCGGAGCTGCTGACCGAGCACGCCGAGGGCCGCCGCACGCTCCTGCGCGTCCTCGACCGGCTGCTGACCGTGGGCGAGACGCACGACCTGCGCGCCTGGACCCTGGGGGAGGAGGTCCCGCCGGCCGTGTACGTCCTCGCGTTGCGCGGGCGCCTCGCCCGGCTGGACGACCTGATCGCCGCGCAGCGCGTGACCCCCTGATACGGACTCCGATTGAATGGCTTTATAAGCCATTCAATCCGAGCGGATGCGACTCGTAGAGCTGCTCCGCAGAGGAGGAGAGAAACGGGTTCCGGACGTGGAGTTGGCGACCCGGTGCCGTTCCGGGTTGTCAACGAAACAAACGGCAGTCCGTATGATCAGTCCGTGAAGCGCAGCAGGTACCCGTCCGGGTCCTGTACCAGCAGTTGCCGTTGCGTGTGCGGCGTGTCGCCCTCCATGTACGTCTCGGTGCGTAACGGCTGGAACAGCGGGTAGGCTTCCCCGGTCAGGCGGGCGTGCAGGGCGTCCAGGTCCGGGTGAACGATCTGGAATTTGATGCCGCGCCCGTAGGGACGTTCCAGCGGCCCCGTCAGCCACGCTCCCTCCGCGTGCGCCTGCTCCAGCATCCACTGCGCGCGGCCCAGGCTCAGGTACGCGAACCCGGGCCGCGTGTAGTTCAGTGTGAAGCCGAACATGCGGGTGTACACGCCGAGACTGTGCGGCAGGTCGCTCACCATCAGCTCGGGCACGAGCGCGGCCCACCCGGTTACGGGCACCAGGGATTGGTTGTCGGTCATACCTGCACGGGAGCGGCCCGGCGTGGCTGCGGGATGCGCGCGGCTGGCCTACGCGCCGCGCCGTCCCGACCCTGAAAACGAAAAATCCGTCCTGCGCGGACGGTGATAAGGAAAGAATAGCGCGGTATGCAGGGCGTGTCAACCCCCGTGCATGGAGTCTGAAAATGCCGTGTCGGACGGCGTTTCTGCGCCGGCGGCATGCGGCGTATGCAGGGGATTCAGCCGGTCAGGCGGGGCAGCAGGGTCACGACCGCCGCGATGGTCGGGACGCTCAGCACGGTGCTGAGGAACGCGGTGCGGGCGACGGTGTCGGCGTCCCCGCCATACTCGCGGGCGATCAGCAGGGCGTTCACGGCGGTGGGCATGCTGGCCGACAGGACCAGGACGGCCAGCAGCTCGCCGCGCAGGCCGCAGGCGAGTCCGGCGGCGAGGCCCAGGGCGGGGCCGCCGATCAGGCGCGCGGCCGTGGCGAGCCACACCCGGGCGTCCAGGCGGGGCCAGCCGCCCGAGCCGAGTTGCAGGCCCAGCGACAGCAGCACCATGGGGAGGGTCGCCTGCGCCAGCAATTCCACGCCGCGCATCAGGCCCCCGGGGGGCTGGAGGTGCAGCGCGCGGAGGGTGACGCCCAGCACGACCATCCACACGGCGGGCAGGCGGACCATGTTCAGCAGCATGCCGCCCGCTGTGGGGGGTGGCCGGTCGGGGCGGCGCACACCGGCGGTGTACACGACGGGCGCGATGACGTACATGCCCACGAAGGACATCAGGAACAGCAGCGTGGCGTGCGCGAAGCCCGTCTGGCCGAACGCGAACAGCGCGATCGGCAGGCCCATGTTGCCGCTGTTCCAGATGCCGACGCTCGCGGCGAGGCTGCGCCGCTGGTCCTGCGGGGCGCGCAGGCCGGTCAGCCAGCCCAGCAGCAGGCAGCCCGCGACGGTCAGGGTGTACGCGGCGCCCAGGCCGAGGATCTCGCGGACCTGGACGGGCGTGGTCAGCAGGACGTTCAGGACCAGCGCGGGGGACAGCAGGTACAGCGTGATCCGCGCGACGGTCGCCTGATCGATGGGGAAGCGCGCGGCGAGAGCGGCGCCCAGGCCCGCGACGAGCATGACGGGAAGCAGGACGGTACTCAGGGCCTGAAGCACCCACCCATGCTGCCACGCGCAGGCCCACGCCGGGGGGGCTGGTGCAGACCGGCAGGCCCCGGGTGTTTATGCTGGGGGCGTCACACAGCCGTGGGCCGGAGGTCAGATGCAGGATTACGAGAAGCTGGGCGCGTTCTACCTGGGCAGGGCGGTCGACCCTGCCACGAATCAACCGACGGATGAACTGCTGCTGTACGACAGCGCGGACCTGACCACGCACGCCGTGATCATCGGCATGACCGGCAGCGGCAAGACGGGCCTGGGCCTGAGCCTGATCGAGGAGGCCCTGATGGACGGCGTGCCGGTCCTGGCGGTCGATCCGAAGGGGGATCTGGGGAACCTGCTGCTGACCTTCCCGGACCTCACGCCCGGCGATTTCCGCCCGTGGGTGGACGAGGCGGAGGCCGCGCGGGCGGGCGTGTCCGCCGACGATCTGGCGGCGCAGAAGGCCGCGTTGTGGCGCAAGGGGCTGGGCGAGTGGGGCCAGAGCGGCGAGCGCATCCGCACGCTGCGGGAGAAGGCGGATTTCGCGGTGTACACGCCGGGCGGCAGCGCGGGCCTGCCGGTCAGCGTCCTGAAGGGCTTCGACGCGCCGCCCCCCGAGATCATGGACGACGCGGACGCCCTGCGCGAGCGCATTCAGGGCACCGTGACGGGCCTGCTGGGCCTGCTGGGCATCGACGCCGACCCCATGCGGTCGCGCGAGCACGTGCTGCTGTCGAACCTGCTGGGGCACGCGTGGGGCGAGGGGCGGTCGCTGGACATGGGCGGCCTGATCGCCGGGATTCAGGCGCCGCCCTTTCCGCAGATCGGCGTGATGCCCGTGGACGCCTTCTACCCCCCCAAGGAGCGCTTCGAGCTGGCCATGAGCCTGAACAACCTGCTGGCCTCGCCGGGCTTCGCCGCGTGGACGCAGGGCGAGCCGCTGGACGTGGGCCGCTTCCTGTTCACGCCGGAAGGGAAACCGCGCGTGTCGGTCATGAGCGTCGCGCACCTGGGGGACGCCGAGCGCATGTTCTTCGTGTCGATGCTCCTGAACGCCACCCTGGCGTGGATGCGCACGCAGTCCGGCACCAGCTCCCTGCGGGCCGTGCTGTACATGGACGAGATCGCCGGGTACTTCCCGCCGAACGGGAACCCGCCCAGCAAGCCGCCCATGCTGACCCTGCTGAAACAGGCGCGGGCCTTCGGGCTGGGCGTCGTGCTGTCCACGCAGAACCCCGTGGACCTCGATTACAAGGGCCTGAGCAACACCGGCACCTGGATGATCGGCCGCCTCCAGACCGACAACGACAAGGCCCGCGTGCTGGAGGCGCTGCAGGGCGCGACCGCCGGCCCGAACGCCCTGACCCGCGAGCAGCTCGACGCCCTGCTGTCCGGCCTGGGCAAGCGCGTGTTCCTGATGCACAACGTCCACGAGGCCCGCCCCGCGCTGTTCACGACCCGCTGGACCATGAGTTACCTCGCCGGGCCGATCACCGGCACGCAGATCCGGCGCCTGACGGGGGAGAGGAAGGCAGATGGCGGAAGGCAGAAGGCGGCTGGCCCGGCTGGAGGTTCGCCTTCGGCCATCGGCCTTCAGCCTTCTGCGCCGGCGAAGCCCGTCGTTCCGCCCGGCATCACCGAGGTCTTCGTGCCCACGTCCCGGCCGGACGTGCAGTACCACGCGCAGCTGCTGGCGGTCACGCAGGTCCGCTACGCCTCCGTGAAGTACCGCCTGGACGTGGCGGGCGTGCTCCCACTGGTGGTGGACGTGACAGACGGCCCGATTCCCGTGAACTGGGACGAGGCGACCGACCTGCACATCGACCCGAACGCACTGGAGCAGTCGGGCGTGGACGGCGCGACCTTCTCGGACGTGCCGGCGGCGCTGCTGAACGCGAAGAACCACGCCCGCTGGGCGAAGGAGGCGGCGAAGTTCGTGGCGGGCAGCCGCCCCCTGACGCTGTGGCAGGAGCCGGGCAGCGGCCTGATCAGCGCGCCGGGCGAGGCCGAGGGGGACTTCCGCGCGCGGGCCAGTCTGGCCGGGCGGGAGGCCAGGGACGCGGCCGTGCAGAAACTCCGCGCAAAGTATGCCAGCAAGGTTTCCACGTTGCAGGACCGCCTGGCGCGCGCGCAGTTGAAGGTGCAGCAGCAGCAGGCGCAGGCGCAGCAGGCCGGGTTGCAGACGGCCATGAGTGTCGGCGTGGGCGTGCTGGGCGCACTGTTCGGCGGCGGGCGAAAGACGACCGCGCTGCGCAGCGGCGTGTCCGGCGTGGGCCGCTCCATGCGCGAGGGGCAGGACGTGCAGGCCGCGCAGACCGAACTGGCGCAGGTTGCGGCGCAACTGCAGGAGTTGCAGGCGCAGGTGCAGGCCGAGGTGGACGCCCTGACCCTGACCGCCAGCAGCGACCTCGTGCCGCTGGACGTGAAAGCGAAGAGTACCGACGTGACCGTGCCGCTGGTCGCGCTGGCGTGGCTGCCGTACACCCGCGCGGCCAGCGGCCAGCTGACGCCCGCCTGGGACACGCCCACCTGATACGGATTCCGTTTGTTTCGTTAACAACCCGGAACAGCACCGGGTTGCCAACTCCACGTCCGGAACCCGTTTTGCTCCCACTCGCATCCGCTCGGATTGAACGGTTTACCAGAACCGTTCAATCCGAGCGAAGCGAGTGGGAGCCGCAGGAGCGGTCGGGCCGCGGCCTCCCCGTCTTCCGGGAGGCCACGGCCTAAACATGAAAAATCCGCCTTCCCAGGCGGCTGTTTCGGCTTGCGGCTGTGTTGCTCGGAGAGGATCGAGGAATGTCCTCGATTGATAAGTTCAGGATAGCGCGGTATGCAGGCAGCGTCAAGTCGATGCGGGCAGTCCTGAAAACGCCCTGTGGGACGCGGTTCCTGTCCGGGTGGGCGATCCGGTATGCAGCGGTCACGGGCCGGGCCCGCCTTCCCGTGAGCAGGGCAAATGAACGACGCCCTCCACGGAGGGAGGGCGTTCATCCGGTGCGGCGCGTCTTAGACGGCCAGCACCTGGCGGCCGTCGTAGTAACCGCAGCTGGGGCAGATGTGGTGGCTGAGCTTCTTCGCGTGGCACTGGGGGCACTCGGTCAGGTTGGGCGCGACGAGGGCGTGGTGGCTGCGGCGCATGTCGCGCTTGCTCTTGCTGGTCTTCTTCTTGGGAACGGGGTGCTTGGCCATGATTTTTCTCCTGGGCCGCACGGCGTTTCTCGCCGGGGCGCGATTCTCTGCCCACAACGAACCCGGGCGAGACAACAGCGGGGAGTATAGCACAGACGCCCCGCACGCTGCCAATGCAACCGCGCGTCCGTCCCGCCCACTCCGGTACAGTTGACAGGTGCATGAACTGCAATGGACGCCCATCACGCTGGAAACCGGCCTGCGCATCCTGGACCTGATCGGGGTGGTGGCCTTCGCCATGTCGGGGGCGCTGCTGGGCGTGCGTAAACGCTTCGACCTGTTCGGGGTGCTGGTGCTGGGCTGCGTGACCGCCGTCGGTGGCGGCGCGATCCGCGACACCCTGACCGGACAGACGCCGCCGCTGTTCCTGCGCGACGAGACGTACCTGTGGGCGGCCCTGATCGGCTCGGCGCTGGCCTTCGCGTTCGGTGAGCGACTGGCACGCTTCGAACGGACCCTCAGCGTGTTCGACACGGCCGGACTGGCCCTGTTCGCGGGGTCCGGCGCGATCGGCGCGATCAACATCGGCCTGGGGCCGCTGGGCGTGGTGTTCGCCGGGATGCTGTCCGGCGTGGGCGGCGGCATCATCCGCGACCTGATCGCCAACGAGGTCCCGGAAATCATGTACCGCCGCGACCAGCTGTACGCCACCGCCGCCGCCGCCGGAGCGCTGACCGTGTGGCTGCTGCACGCGCACGCCACGCCGTTCCAGTCGCAGTTCGCGGGCGCGGCCGTGGTCGTCGCGCTGCGCTGGCTGTCGCGGCGCGGCTGGGTGAAACTCCCGGTGCGCCGCCTCCCCGGAAGCTGAACGGCCCCGCACGCAGGTAAGCCTTCCCACCGTTCGGCAGGGACCGCGACTGGTACAACGGCAGGCATGATCCATGACACCCGCGTGCAGGTCCTGCGGCCCGGCACGCCCCGCCGCCAGGGGTTCGTGCTGCTGTGGGTGCAGGCCAGCGTCCGCACCCGCGACAACCACGCCCTGGAATACGCCTTGCGCGAGGCCAACCGCCTGAACCTGCCCCTGGTCGCCGTGTTCGGCCTGACGCCCGGTTACCCCGAGGCGAACGCCCGCCACTACGCCTACCTGCTCGAGGGCCTGCGGGACCTGCGTGCCAACCTCGCCGCGCGGGACGTGCCGCTGCGCGTGACCCTGGGCAGCCCGCCCGAGGTGGCCCTGAACGCGGCGGGGGAGGGCGCGGCGCTCGTCGTGACCGACGTGGGCTACACCCGCCTGCAACGCGAGTGGCGCGGGTGGCTGGCCGACCGCCTGGATGTTCCGCTCGTGCAGGTGGAATCCGAGGCGGTCATTCCCGTGGGCGTGGTCAGCGGCAAGCAGGAGTACGCGGCGCGCACCATCCGCCCCAAGATCCACCGGCTGTGGCACGACCACCTCGTCCCACTCGACATCCACGACCTGAAACGCCGGGCGCGCGACTGGGACGGCGGCGAGGACGTCACCGACCCCACCCGCCTCCTGAAGACCCTCCCCATCGACCACAGCGTCCCCCCCGGCGAGGAGGAAGGCGGCGAGAACGCCGCGCACGACCTGCTCGAAGACTTCATCACCCGCAAACTCGACGGGTACGCCGCGCGGCGAAGCGACCCCACCGTGGACGGCAGCAGCCGCCTCAGCGCGCACCTGCACTACGGACACCTCTCCCCGCTGACCGCCGCGCTCGCCGCGCGCGAACACCCCGGCCCGGACACCGACGCCTTCCTGGAAGAACTGATCGTGCGGCGCGAACTCAGCTTCAACTACACCACCTACAACCCCCACTACGACCGCTACGCGGGCCTCCCCGCCTGGGCCCGTGCCACCCTGGAAGAACACGCCGGAGACCGCCGCGAGTACACCTACACCCGCGATCAGCTGGACGCCGCGCAGACGCACGACCCGTACTGGAACGCCGCGCAACGCCAGATGACCCGCACCGGCCGCATGCACAACTACATGCGCATGTACTGGGGCAAGAAAGTCATCGAATGGACACCCACCCCCCAGCAGGCCTTCGACACGCTGCTGTGGCTGAACAACCGCCACGAACAGGACGGCCGCGACCCGAACTCCTGGGTGGGCGTCGGCTGGGTGTTCGGCCTGCACGACCGCCCCTGGACGCGCCGCCCCATCTTCGGCACCGTCCGCTACATGAACGCCGGCGGCCTGAAACGCAAATTCGACATCGAAAAATACGCCCGGCAGTGGGGAGAAGAGGGGAAAAGCCCTTGAACGTTGTCTGCCGCTGACGGCCCGTGTGCAAGAGTGACAGAGTGAATGCTGAGATCGCCGCGTTGATCGGTCAGCCGCTGAGGGAGGTGGTGTACTACCGCCCCTCTGAGTATGAAGACTGCGAATTGAACGGCCCGGCCGGGCATGATGTCGGTCAGGGTGTGGAACTCAGCTTCGATGGTGGGCACTGCTTCATCACCTGGGACACGACGCTGGAAGAAGAAATCCGGGTGCAGCCGGGCCGCCTGATCGACTGGCTCCTGTCCGGCTACTTCGAGCGCATGGGGAGCCACGCCGATTGGCAGCCACTCATCGAACGGCCCCTGACTGCCGTGCAGGTCGGTCAGAACGAGGTGAGGTTGAACTTTGGGATGCAGGAAGTTTTCATCGTCACTGCGGAAATCGACCCGCTGTCCGGGCAGATCGAAGGCAGAACCGACAACCTGGTGGTGTTCTTTGACGTGAATCAGCGGCAGGCGTTCTGGCAGCAGTATCCCGAACAGTCAGCCCCCTGAACACCAGACCGTTGCGTGCAGCGCAGCAGGCTCCCAGTTGAATCGCTAGAGTCCGCTCATGACCGACGCTGTCCCTCTTCCCGCGCTGCACGTGACGAGTGGCGGCACGCGCGTGTACACGCTGCCCGTGCGGGCCTTCCCGAACTTCCGCGCGAACGCCTACCTGCTGGTGCGTGGCGACCCGCACGCCCCGGCGTACGCGGCGCTGGTGGATACCGGCGGGTCTGGCCCGGACAACCTGGGGGACCTTCAGGCCGGACTGGCGGCGGTGCGGGCCGGTCACGGCGAGGCGGTGGGCCTGGACACCCTGAGTCGGATCGTGATCACGCATCCGCACCCGGACCACCTGGGCGGCCTGAGTGCCCTGCGGGGGCACACGGACGCGCCCGTGGCGGCGTTCCACAGCGCCGTGCCGTTCATCGAGGAGCCCGGCGTTCTCCGCGCGGCGTGGCTGACCCCGCCCGACGCGCAGGCCGCGTGGCTGGGCCTGCCGCCCGGGAGCGAACTGGACGGCCGGGTCCGCCGACGGGGTGCGAACCTCAGCGTGCCGCGCGCCCTCCCCGTCGCCACGCCCCTGTGTGATGGGGACGTGCTGGACGACCTGCTGCACGTCATCCACACGCCGGGGCACGAGGGGAACCAGATCTGCCTGCGCGTGGACGACATGCTGCTCAGCGCCGATCACCTGCTGCCGCTGAACTCCCCGCCGCTGATGCCTGCCCGCTTCCTGCGCGGCAGTGGCGTGGCGGCGTTCCTGGCGTCGCTGGACCGCGTGGAGGCGCTGGACGGCGTGACCCTCGCCCTGGGCGGGCACGACGGCCCCATGCGCGACCCCCGCGCCCGCATCCACGCGCTGCGCACCCGCACGCACGAGAAACTGGACGGCCTGCTCGCCGCCTGCACGCACCCCATGACCATCCACGACCTGCTGCTGGCGCTGCACCCACGCCTGCGGTCCATTCAGGCGGTGCTGCTGCTCGACCAGACCGCCGCCCTCGCGGAGTATCTGGCTGGCACAGGCGCCCTGAGCGAGACTGCGCGCGGGGACGGCGCGGGCCTGTTCACCCGCACCTGAACCTGCGCGCCGTGCGGTACTCTGGAGCGTTATGACCCCGGAGCGTTACGCGAAAATCATGCGGGTGCTGAGCCGACGCCAGCCGACCCTGACCGTCCTGATGGACCAGGTGAACAAACCCCACAACCTGTCCGCCATCATCCGCACCTGCGACGCCGTGGGCGTCCTCGAAGCGCACGCCGTGGCTCCCAAGGGCGGGAAACTCGCGGAATTCGAGGGGCACACCTTCGAAGCCACGAGCGGCAGCGCCCACAAGTGGGTGACCGTGAACCGCCACCAGGACGCCGCGCAGGCCGTCCGCGACCTCCAGGCGCAGGGCGTGCAGGTGCTCGCCACGCACCTCTCGCAGCGCAGCGTGGACTACCGCGACGCCGACTACACCCGCCCCACCTGCGTGCTGCTGGGCGCCGAGAAGTGGGGCGTGGGCGACGAGGCCGCCGACGCTGCCGACGGGAACATCATCATTCCCATGTTCGGCATGGTGCAGAGCCTGAACGTGTCGGTCGCCGCCGCCACCATCCTGTTCGAGGCGCAACGCCAGCGGCTCGCCGCCGGGATGTACGACACGCCCCAACTGACCCCGCAGGCCCTCGCGGACCGCGCGTTCGAGTGGGCGTACCCGGACCTGGCCCCCGCCTACCGCGAGCGTGGCGAGGCGTACCCCCCGCTGGACGAGCACGGGCAGATCATCGCCTGACCGGTCACCCGCCCCCCGGCGCGGGTTGATGAGGGGCTGGTCATATGGGCTGACCGGCCCCCTTCGTGTCCGGCGTACACTGACAGACATGAGCGACCTTCTGGACACCATCCGCGACCTCGCCAAACCGACCGACAGCAAGATCCTGATGGTCGTCCTCGACGGCGTGGGCGGCCTGCCCCTCGAAACGAACGGCGACACCGAACTCGCCGCCGCGAAGACCCCCAACCTCGACGCACTCGCCGCGCAGAGCCAGCTCGGGCAGGTCGAACTCGTCGGCGCCGGCATCACGCCCGGCAGCGGCCCCGGCCACCTCAGCCTCTTCGGGTACGACCCCCTGAAGTACATCGTCGGACGCGGCGCCCTCTCGGCCGTCGGGATCGGCGTGAAGCTCGGTGCCGGTGACGTCGCCGTGCGCGGCAACTTCGCCACCCTCGGCGACGACCGCATCGTGCAGGACCGCCGCGCCGGCCGCCCCAGCGACGAGAAGAACGCCGAGATCGTCACCAAACTCAGGGCCGCCATCCCCGACATCGACGGCACCCCCGTCGAGATCTACACCGAGTCGGAGCACCGCTTCGTGGTCGTCTTCCGCGCCAGCGGCGGCAGCCCCCTCGGCGCGAACCTCAGCGACGTCGACCCCCAGGCGACCGGCGTGCCCCCCATGACCGCCCAGGCCCACGACGACGCCAGCCAGAAAACCGCCCACCTCGTCAACGCCTTCGTGCAGCGCGCCGAAACCGCCCTCAAGGACGAGACGCAGGTCAACGGCGTCCTCTTCCGCGGATACAGCGACGTCCCCCACTTCCCCAGCTTCGACGCCGCCTACCAGCTCAAGGCCGCCTGCATCGCCAGCTACCCCATGTACAAGGGCCTCGCCAGCCTCGTCGGCATGGACGTCCTCACCGTGCAGGGCGAAGAAGACGCCCTCGACGGCAAAGTCCAGGCGCTGCGCGACAACTGGGACAAGTACGACTTCTTCTACTTCCACGTCAAGAAAACCGACAGCACCGGCGAGGACGGCGACTTCAAAGCCAAAGTCAAGAAAATTGAACTCTTCGACGCCCTGCTGCCCCAGCTCCTCGCGCTGAACCCTGACGTCATCGCCATCGTCGGCGACCACAGCACCCCCAGCAAACTCGCCACCCACTCCTGGCACCCCGTCCCGCTCCTCATCCGCAGCAACTACGGACGCAAGGACCTCGCCCAGCGCTACACCGAAGACGAAGCCCTGAAAGGCAGCCTCGGCCTGCGCAAAGGCACCGACCTCATGCCGCTCCTCATGGCCAACGCCCTGAAACTCAACAAGTACGGCGCGTAACCACAACCTTCCCCGCACGGCCCCCTCGCCCCCCCGGCGGAGGGGTCGTTTCCGCAACCCAACCTCAACCCCCCATTCAGCCCAGGGTCAGATTCACACGGCAAGGTGAAACCAACACGTTCCAGGACGGAACACGGAGGACCACCATGCACAGAGCCATCCTGACCACCGCCCTCGCGGCCACCCTCGCCAGCGCCAGCGCCCAGACCCTCAGCGTCAACATCAACGCCAGCCTCCAGTACCCCAGCGTCATCCAGACCACCGCCAACCTCCTCAACCTCCTCAGCCAGGGCGTCAAAGTCACCCTCCTCACCCCCACCAACCAACCCGCCGCCACCCTCGGCAGCGGCGGCATCGTCGTCAACCCCGCCTACCCCACCACCCGCCTCACCCAGGTCCAGGTCATGACCCAGGTCCCCGGCACCACCACCTACGCCAGAGAGATCTACCCCCTCGCGCAACCCATCACCACCGCCCAACCCCTCACCGCGCAGAGCATCGTCGTCAAAGCCAAAGACGGCACCCGCCAACCCCTCATGAACGTCATGGCCCGCCAGGCCGCCTGGGCCAAAGCCCCCGGCCTGCAGAAAAAACCCGGCGGGATGCCACCCGGCCAGTACAAGAAAAGCCAGGGCAACAAGTAATCCCAGCCCCACAGACCCCTCCCACGCGGAGGGGTTTCTCCTATCCTGACCCATGCCCCCCAGAGCCCTCCTGATCCTCGACCTGGACGAAACCCTCTGGCACGGCACCCCCGACCCCACCCACACCACCGCCCATATCACCCTCCGCCCCCACCTGCGCGACTTCCTCCAGAGCACCAGCGCCGCGTACGACCACGCCATCTGGACTGCCGCCAGCCTCGACTGGATGCACGCCGGACTCCAACTCATCCACACCGAAACCGGCCTCGACCTCACCCACACCGCCGCATTCCTCTGGCACCGCGACCGCTGCTCCTGGCACCGCGACGAACACGGCGACCTCCAACCCCGCAAACCCGCCCGGAAACTCCGCGCCACCTGGATACGATCCCGCTACCCCCGCGAACGCATCCTCGCCATTGACGACCGACCCCAGAACTGGGCCTCCGGTTACGGCCATCTCGTCCGCGTCACCCCCTGGACCGGCGACCCCACCGACGACGAACTGCCCCGCCTAGCCCGGTACCTGCTGAGCATCGCGGACACGCCCGACCTGCGGCGGGTGGAGAAGCGGGGGTGGCGGGGTCGGGTTCTGGACTGATTGTTTGATTGGTTGCGCCTGCGGCGGGCTGCCCCACCCCCCAGCCCCCTCCACAAGCGGCTCATACGAGTACCCCAGAGGGGCAGGGGGGGCTTACGTTGGCACTGGGCAAGCAAGAGTTTCCACTTCCCTGCCGATGTCGTGTCACGCGGCCTTAAGCAGGAGTCCGTCCTGCTCCATCCCGGTCAGGACGTACTTTTCAGCATTCTGAGCTGCCTGCCGTTGTG